>CAZUKR010000145.1:0-3620 GCA_964620885.1 uncultured Eubacterium sp. | reverse complement strand
AGTTATTATTTCGTTCTGCCGTCACCAAATCTCCAATAGAAGAATAAATCAATCCATTCATACTGGAATCGTTATAGCCATTAATGCCATTGCTGGCATCCTGATTTGCTCCAAAAATGATAAAATCATATTGTGAATTTATATCGTCTATCTTACCAATGAATTCCCAGGTGGACATGGTGGTTATGGTAAGATCCTTCTCTAAATCTGCTGTGGTGCCCTTGAACCATGGAATTAAGCTCATATAATAAAGCTTCCAGTTTTCACTGCCATAGATAAATTTACTGCAGGGCTGAATTTCCAGAATATTTAAATGTGTTTTTTCCTTCTGTCCATGGGAAATTCCACTGAGGATATATTCCATAAAGTCCAGTCCGTTCAGACCGTCCGGATAAGTTCCGTCCTTTTCATAAAAATATTCAAATGCATCACTGACCGTAGCACCGCTTGCATGTGTAAAGTTTTTCACATAGCCAGATAAGAAGCACTGTACCATGGTTTCATCTCCGTTATATACAAAAATACTTTGATACGTTTCTGATCCGCCATAAGGAAGATATATCTCATGCATATAAGAATATCCCAAATCTGCCTCTCCCGGCAGACAAAACGTTTCCTGATTCCACTTTGTCTTGCTTCCATTCTTGTAGGGCTTCTCATAAGAACCGGTAGAAAGAGGCTTTCCTGACATAAAATCTGTCTTATCGCTCATAACAGTAGTAATCTGTCCGCTTAAGACAAACTGATTATAAAATGCTTTTGCACCATATTGCATCAACATCAGATACAGCTTACGCATATTGTTGTCTTCTGCATTTCTATACATAGTGGGCTCTTCTAATACCATAGCTGTGGGGTTTTCTGATGCCATACGCTCCACGATTGCCATGGTAACCTCCCAATTTATATCATTCTCACTAAACTGGGTCACTGCCTTGTCTTCTGCCGATAAGGTCTTTCCGGAATACTTATCCCAGATGGTCTGCATACCCGGTGCCGCCTGCCCTCCATGAATATAAATCATATCCACACACTGTATCAGCTCTTTCATCTCTTCGTGAATCATATTATTCAGCTGTGTAGGTGTCACAGTCAACACCTGGGATTGAAATCCCTCTGCCGTTGATCTGCCCGAAAATGCCTGCTGAATAAACAAGTCATGATTGGTCAGCTGATTATAAATATAGGTATAGCTGAAACGGTCAGTTCTGGTGGTCCAGTACTTATCTCCTCTGTTTTCAACGCCGCCATATTGGCTGGGCCTTCCTTCCGGTACTTCCGCCGCATCATGAAACGCCTCATAATGATATGCCCCGCCATCCACAGGGGTATAGGCATAGTAATTATAGGTTACAGCAGAGGGATAGTTATTTTCCGTTACTGTAATCTGTGGAAATGAGCCTGTCCTGTCATATTCTCCTTCCGTCCCGTCTTTATAATAATATCCTGTACCAATCCAGTTATAGCTTCCCTGCCCTTCTCCTTCTGGTACAAATGCATAAGAAGGATTCTCCGGTGTGCTGTCAGTTGTCTTATAGGCCTCAAACATCCCATTTCCTTCTCCAACATTTTCATAATAACCGTACTCTGAATAATTGTAATTATAATCTAATCTCCATACACCAAATCTTTCCTTTTTGTACTCCTCTGCACGACCATCTGCCTTTGCCGCTTCTATTTCCTGCTTTACCTCTGTACTTAGCAGTCGTTCATTTCCGGGATTTCGATAGGGATAAATACTGTCGGTTTTCTCATATTCCACAACTTTGTCTTCTCTTGTCAATTCGTCCGTAAACCGATAGCTTTTCTTCTCTTCTACCCGGACAAGTTCATTCCCGTTATTTGACACACTGGTTTTATAGTCGGAGATTTCATTATTTACTGCCAGTTCTTCCATATCCACCGGTTCCTGCCCCGGAATCATATACCCAATCTGTGCCATACTTTCATTTGGTACAACTTCCAGAATCGTAAACACATTTTTCTTGGATCCCACAGGCGCACTGGTATCCTTTTTTGTATATTCCAACTGAAAACTGCCCCCGGCATCTTTCTCCGCCTGAACATAACCTGCCCCTAACGCCACTGCCCCCAGAGCAAAAACAACGATTAAACAGGATATGATTTTCACACTTCTTTTCTTCATGGTTCCCTCCAGTCAGCATTTAGTCAAACGTCCGGTTAGATACCCAGAACCCATCTTCCCAATGGTATGCCTCGCCATCAATTTTTATATATTCACCTTTTATAAAACTGTCTTCCTTCTTTATTGTCTTTGCAGCCACCTTCCGGTTTCCCAGAGAATATAAGGTATCCCCCTCTATATATTTCTGCCATTCTAAAATATCCGGCACATACCAGGATGGTTCCAACATATAGTAAATATATTTTCCTTTCCACAGGCTCCACTTTTTATATTTTAGATTGGGTTCTCCGGCATGAATCCCAAGGGAGACAGTCTTTTGGGTATCACACCCGTTGGTCCTGTCAATCAGTGTAAATACAACCTGATAGTCTCCAGCTGATTCTGCGTGAACCATTGCCTTATTTCCTTCCATAGACACCTGCATTCCAGAAGATTCTGTACACTCTATGCTGTAATCAGAAATTCCCCGTACCGTAAAGGTTAAGGGCACTGCATATTCCTCTCCCACCGTTATAAATTCCTGATTCTGACCGGGTGCCATTTCATTAATCATAAATCCCGCATCCCGGAAATAAAATTTTATTTTATCCTTACATCCTCCATATTCCGCTTCAACGGTTACGGTGGCTTCCTCGGGTATATCCTGGCTTTTCAGGGTAATGGTTCCATTGTCTTTTAGATTGTTCTCCGCAACATACTGGCTTCCTTCTGTAATAACAAAGGTTAATTTACTATCTTCGTAGGCTATATGTTCAGTGGTTTCATCCGAATATCCTGCAACTGCCCGAAGTACAAAGCTTCCGCCCGGATATGCATAAATCTCTGATTCCTGAAGCCCATGATTTCCCACTTTGTAAAGCCGTAGTGAATTTACCTGCTTTTCTTCCTTTTCCAAAAAGGTTATGGTATCCTCTGCCAGAAGCTCAGAATTTCCTTGAAATCCCACTCTCATTACAATTGTTTTTTCCTTATAATGCTCCGGCACTGAAATAGAATACCGGTAGCTATAGCGGTCAGCCGCTGCTGTCTCTACTTCCTGCTGGGTAACATAAATATCCGTTACTTCTTTTCCCTGACATAAAAAAGAAAATTGCAGTTTTTGAGAAATATCTTCCTTTTCTTCACTGCTTCCTTCCAGGTTCTTTCCGGTAACACTGATAAGTGCAGTGGCTGTCATGGTATCTTCATTCCGGTAAAGGGAATTTATGTAAAGGCCTCTTAAAGACTTCACTAATACATTTGCAGTCCCATATTTTGGAGTTCCAAGCTGCTGGCTCAATACGGATACTGCCTTTACGGTAAAATTCTGTGTCTCCTCTTCCCCTATGGACAAGATTCCGTTTTCTGTTATTTGGGTTCCTTCACTGACTGATGCCGGATTCCCCAGTTCCCACCGTACACTGGTATCTGTAATGCTGCTTCCAATTACCGTTGCGGAAAAGGGATTATTTCCGGTACTGCCTGCCCATAAAGA
>CAZUKR010000144.1:0-5301 GCA_964620885.1 uncultured Eubacterium sp. | reverse complement strand
TAGTATAAAATAAAAACCCAAAGATGAAAGGAGACATGCGTTATGAGCGAAAATAACGAAAAAAACACGTCAGATTCTTTATATTCATATAGCTATATCAATGAGGATAATCAGGAACGCAATCCAAACTATTATGAGAAGAAGGAATCCAAGAACGAATATTATACCAATGAGCACACGTTTACAGAACCACAGCCGGAAAAGAAGGAAAAGAAAAAACAGGGATTTGGAGCTGTGCTTGGAAAGACAGCAGCCATTGCACTTGTATTTGGATTATTATCCGGTACTGTGTTCTTTGGAACAGGATATGCATTTGACTATGCCAATGGCAAAATTGTAAACTCAGGTAAAAACACAAATGTTCAGATCGGGAATGGAGAGAAGAACAGTGGAGGACTATCCGCAACAAATGCAAGCAAAGCAACGACAGTAGATGATGTTTCTGATATTGTGGAAAATGTAATGCCTTCTATTGTTTCCATCACCAATATGGGACAGCAGACCTCAGACTTTTTTGGACAGCCTCTGACTCAGGATACAGAGAGTGCAGGAAGCGGTATTATTATTGGACAGACAGAGGATACCATTTATATTGCAACCAATAACCATGTAGTAGCAAATTCCAATCAGCTGACGGTAGGTTTTATTGATGATCAGAGTGTAACTGCTGAAATTAAAGGAGTGGATTCCAGTACAGATATGGCAGTGCTTTCTGTGGATATTAATGATATTCCAAAGGAAACACTAGACCAGATAAAGGTAGCAACTCTTGGCAGTTCAGATGATATGAAGGCTGGTTCTTCCGTTGTGGCAATTGGAAACGCATTGGGATATGGACAATCTGTAACCACAGGTGTTGTCAGTGCGTTAAACCGTGAAGTAACAATACAAGATCCCAATACTGGAACTTCTATTACCAATGAACTGATTCAAACCAGTGCTGCTATTAACCCGGGCAACAGTGGTGGTGCCTTATTGAATATGAAGGGTGAAGTAATCGGCATTAATTCTGTAAAATATGCAGATACAAATGTGGAAGGAATGGGGTTTGCAATCCCAATTTCAATGGCAGAGCCGATTATTGATGATTTAATTAACAGAGAAGTAGTGGAAGAAGCAGATACGGCATATCTTGGAGTTGCCGGACAGGATGTTACCAATGACATAGCACAGTCCTATGGAATGCCGGAAGGTATTTATGTAACCCAGGTAAGAGAAGGAACAGCAGCAGAAGATGCAGGAATTCAGCAGGGTGATATTATTACAAAATTTGATGGAAAAAAGGTAAGTTCCATGGAAGCTCTGCGAAATAATATGCAGTATTATGCAGCAGGAACTAAGGTAGATGTGGTGATTCAAAAGAATCAGGACGGGGAATGGAAAGAGCATACAATCTCCGTAACACTGGGCAAAAAGAATGGATAAATTTTTCTTTTAAAATCTCTCAAAGTGTGATAGGATAGGAATATATGCAGGAGGGATTTTCATGAGAAAGAAAAAAATTGTGATTGCGCTGGGACATGATGCGTTAGGAACTACATTACCGGAACAGAAGAGTGCGACAAAGAGAACTGCAAAAGCGGTAGTGGACTTTATAAAGGATGATTATCAGGTGGTGATTTCTCATAGTAATGGACCACAGATTGGAATGATTCACACAGCAATGGCGGAATTCTGTAGAATTTACCCGGAATATACAGCGACTCCCATGTCGATATGTTCTGCTATGAGTCAGGGATATATCGGGTATGACCTACAGAATGCAATTCGTACAGAGCTGCTTAATAGAGGAATATATAAACCAGTATCTACTATTTTGACACAGGTATGTGTAGATCCGTATGATGAAGCTTTTTATCACCCCACCAAGGTGATTGGCCGTGTTATGGATGAAATAGAGGCAGAAGCGGAAGAAAAGAAGGGCAACCATGTAGTTAAGACAGAGGATGGTTACCGGAGAATTGTAGCAGCACCAAAGCCAAAGGATATCGTTGAAATTGATGCCATTCGTGCATTACTGGATGCAGATCAGGTTGTAATTGCATGCGGTGGCGGTGGAATTCCTGTGCTCCCTCAGGATAATAACCTCAAAGGGGCCAGTGCTGTGATAGAGAAGGATTTTGCGGCAGGAAAATTAGCCGAAATGGTAGATGCAGATATGCTGGTAATTTTAACAAGTGTAGAGAAAGTTTGTCTGAATTTTGGCAAACAAGAAGAACAGAGGATAGATGAAATGACAGTGGAAGAAGCGAAGAAATATAGCGCGGAAGGCCAGTTTGAGGAAGGTACCATGCTGCCCAAAATAGAGACTGCAATAGAGTTTATTGGTAACTCAGCAGTTCGGAAAGTATTGATTACTAAGTTGGATACAACATTGGGAGAGCGTCAGGGAACCGTAATTCATAAATAAAAGTTAAGAAACCGTAGAAAAATGAAAGATACGGTTTCTTTTTTTGGGTTTCTTTGTTATAATATTAACGCTAGATTAAAGTGCCCCTAAAATGGATATCAATATTGATAGATTGCATAAATTATAAGCGAAAGCAAAGAGAGGTATGAAAATGAACAAACAAAATCTGAGAAAAACAAAAATTATCTGCACCATGGGACCAGCTACTGAAAAAGGTGATATACTGAAACAGCTGATGCTGGCAGGAATGAATGTGGCAAGATTCAATTTTTCTCATGGAGATCATGAAGAACAGATGGGACGTCTGGTGGAATTGAAGAGACTTCGTGAAGAACTCGATCTTCCTGTAGCAGCGCTTCTGGACACAAAGGGACCAGAAATCCGTCTGAAAGAATTTAAAGATGAAAAGGTAGACCTTCAGGCAGGACAAACCTTTACACTGACTTCAGAAGACGTAATGGGTGATGAGACAAAAGTTTCTATTAGTTATATAGATTTAGTAAATGATGTAAAAGTTGGCGATACCATTTTAATAGACGATGGATTAATAGAGTTGAAAGTAAAATCTCTCACCGATACAGATATTGTCTGCACCGTAATCAATGGTGGTAAGGTATCCAATAAAAAAGGTGTAAACGTACCAAACGTAAACCTTTCCATACCATATATCAGTGAAAAAGATCGTTCCGATATTATTTTTGGTATTGAAAATGACTATGATTTTATTGCAGCATCTTTCGTTCGTACTGCAGATGATGTTATTCAGATTCGTAAAATTTTAGAAGAAAACAATGGCAACAATGTTCATATTGTTTCTAAAATTGAAAATATGCAGGGTGTAAAAAATATTGACGAAATTATCCGTGTATCAGACGGAATCATGGTAGCTCGTGGAGACATGGGAGTGGAAATTCCTCTTGAGGATGTTCCTGTTATGCAGAAAATGATTATTAAGAAAGCAATTGCTGCAGGTAAAGTAGTTATTACCGCTACTCAGATGCTGGATTCCATGATGAAGAATCCTCGTCCTACCAGAGCAGAATCAACAGACGTTGCAAATGCAATCTATGATGGAACCAGTGCAATTATGCTTTCTGGAGAAACAGCAGCAGGAAGTTATCCGGTAGAAGCATTAAAGACCATGGTTCGTATTGCAGTTCGTACAGAGCAGGATATCAATTATGCAGCAAGATTTAAACAGAGAGAGAGCCTGAGCAATCCGGATATTACCAATGCCATTTCTCATGCTACCTGTACTACTGCAAATGATTTAAATGCAGCAGCAATTATTACAGTTACCAACTCCGGAAGAACAGCTCAGATGATTTCCAAATATCGTCCGGCTTGTCAGATTATCGGAGGAAGTATGTCTAAGAAAGTCTGCCGTCAGCTGAATCTGGCATGGGGTGTAACACCATTGTCAATAGATCGTAAGGAAGACGCAGATGAATTATTTGAACATGCAGTAGAAGTATCAGAAAAAGCAGGACTTGTTTCCATGGGAGATATTACTGTAATTACTGCAGGAGTTCCTCTGGGTGTATCAGGAACTACAAATATTATCAAGGTTTATGTAGCAGGACATATTCTGGCAACAGGAACAGGAATTAATGACCGTGTTGTTTCAGCAAGTGTTTGTGTGTGCAAAAATGCAGAAGATCTAAGAAAGACCTTCAAAGCAGGAGATATTATCGTAGCGAAAGAAACAACAAACGAAATGATGGAACAGATCCGTCAGGCATCCGGTTTGATTGTGGAAGAAGAAGGAATGGAATCTCATACAGCGATTGTGGGTCTGAGTCTGGATATTCCAGTAATTGTGGGAGCAGAAAATGCAACCAGCGTTCTGAAATCAGGAGCATATGTGAAACTGGACGGAAATAAAGGAGTAGCTAGTTGCAACTAATAAAAGATAGTAAAAAAAGTGAGTGGCTGGAAAGGACATGCTATGGCGTGTTCTTTCTAGCGGCATTTTTTTTATGTACGACAATAAAATATACCGATGGAGACGATGCCTCTTTCTATGAACTGGCACATAGTATGGGATTTTTTGAATATCTCAAGATGCGCTATATCACCTGGGAAGGCAGAATGACTTCTGAGGCAATGACCTATATTTCCATGTATTTTGGAAAAGGTTTCTGGAATGTGGCGAATGCAGGAATGTTTACGCTGATGGCAGGCGGACTTGTAAAAATAGTTAAAAAGATATATCCGGGGTTAGAACAGTATAAAAAACTGACACTGACCTTTTTTATGTGTACCGGGATACTTATGATGGGAGTTTCAGTAATTGGGTATGCAGGATTTTGGATTACCGGCTCCACCTTTTATCTCTGGTCTGTGGTAGCGGGAATTTGGGCGGTTGTGCCTATTGCAGAACTTGTTTTTTCACCGGGAACTCTAAAATGGAAGAGTTTTCTATATGCAATTCCCTGTGGCTTTATAGCGTCTATGGGACAGGAACAGATTGCAGCGGTGGTAATCACCTTTAATATACTTGCGGTGATTTATCATTTTTTAAAGGAGAAAAAAATACACTGGCTGGCAGCGGCAGAAACAATCGTTATGGTAGCAGGGTTAATACTTTTGTTTATCTCACCGGGAACCAGTGCAAGAAGCGGCCAGGAGTTAGAATGGATGCCGGAATTTAGTACTATGACGGTATCCCATCATATATTTATTACCTTCCAGTGGATATTAAGTGCTTTTGCAAATTATCACAAGGTATTTGTAAGTGCTATTTTAGGAATTGCATTAATACATCTATTGCAAAAGGGCAGCGGGGATAAAAAGGGCAGAATAGCAGTGGGAATTCTGGCATCAGCCGGAATTATCAGTGTCTGGGTAAGTTTATTTGGAGGTTCTATATTTTCAGAACTGGGCATGGG
>CAZUKR010000143.1:0-5303 GCA_964620885.1 uncultured Eubacterium sp. | reverse complement strand
ATACTAATAAAAAGATCCTTCTTCCCTACACAGAAAGAGATATAAATATGGTAGAATACATGAAAGGAGGTGGTATTCGTTGAAAAATATCAGAGGCATAGAATTTCATACCGGTAGCAGAGAGGAACTATTACCCGATTTCATTAGTGATTTCCCCTATATTGCGTCTCGTGTAGAATTGGATAAATATGAAGGGCGTTTTGTGCCGTGGCATTGGCATAAAACCGTAGAATTATTTTATATGGAAGCCGGCACCCTTGAATACAACACTCCAAAAGGGAAAATTCTATTTCCGGCAGGTTCTGGCGGCATGGTAAATTCTAATATACTTCATATGACAAAACCACAGGAGGAAGATGCAAAACCTGTCCAATTACTTCATATCTTTGACACCTCATTTATTTCGGGGGAACACGGGAATCGGATTGAACAAAAATATATTATGCCGATCGTTACGGCACCACAGCTTGAAATAATCGCATTATATCCTGACAATTTACTACATGAAAAGATACTAACTCTTATTCAAAATGCTTTTCATCTCTCCCAGCAGGAATTTGGATATGAAATCAAACTACGGGAACTCTTATCAGAAATATGGCTTTCCATTTTTGAAGTGTCATATCCTGCACTGAAAGGAAAGAAAAAATACGATAAAACAAATGATAAAGTAAAATTGATGATGGTATATATTCACGAACATTTTGCAGAAAAAATTTCTATTCCGGAACTTGCTGCCGCCGCCTTCTTAAGTGAGCGTGAGTGCTTCCGGATATTCCATGATTGTCTGCACATGACACCAGTGGAATATATGAAAAACTATCGTTTACAAGCAGCCTGCCAAATGCTGGCAAAAGGGCAGGAACCTGTTACATCTATCAGCCATGCCTGCGGTTTGGGAAGCAGCAGCTACTTTGGAAAAGTATTTCGGGAATATATGGGCTGTACCCCAATGGAATATCGTTGCAAATGGCAGAATAATGATATATAAAGGCAGATATAGGATATTTTTTTTAAATACATTGCACTATAATTATACTTACAAAGGAGGAGTTGCAATGATGAAACTAAATATCCTGAACATGAAGAATTTTTTAGAAATAGTTAATAAGTGCAAGGGTGGAGTAAATATGCTTTGTCCCGATGGAAAACGGCTAAATATCAGTAGGCAATACACAATCCAAGACGAATTACAAAAAGAATACAAAGCAAATAAAAACTGTCTGCGGCTTACTTTGGATATTCCAAATCCCCAAGACTATATGAGCATTGTTTCTTATTATGCCGGGGATTGCTAAACAATGTTTGTAAATATTTCATCATAAGGAGCCTGACTGCTTTATATAGTCAGGCTCCACCCTTTTTGAAAAGGAGAACAAAATGAAATTAGATTGTAAAATGGCAGAATTAGAATTAGAGAACGCAGAAAAATCCAATCCCGGACTTTGGGCAGCACATTCCCGATATGTGGCAATGGCTTGTAAAAATATAGCTCTGCGTTGTGAGGAACTATCTGCCGATAAAGCCTATATCTTAGGATTGCTGCATGATATCGGGCGTTATGCCGGAGTTAGTTCAGAAAAACATCTGATAGACGGGTATCGTTATTGTATGGAACGCAGGTGGGAAAAAGCGGCACAGATTTGTATTTCTCATGGGTTTATGATACAGGATATCAACACATCCATCGGCACATTTGATGTAAGCAAGGAAGATTATCAATTTATGAAGCAGTTCATTAAGAATGCAGTATATGATGATTATGACAGGCTGGTTCAATTATGCGACGCTTTGGCATTACCGACAGGTTTTTGCCTATTAGAAAAACGCTTTGTTGATGTCGCAATCCGTTATGGAACTCCCCCCTCTACCATAGATCGTTGGAAAAAAATTTTAGAAATAAAAGCTATGTTTGAAAAAAAGGCTGGCTGTTCCATTTACGATTTACTTCCAGGTGTCATAGAAAACAGCTTTCGATAGGAGTGATAATATGCAATATAATGAAATGGATTTTGTACCAACCGCAGATATAGAAACACTAAACAAGATTGCACGAACAAGAGAACTAACAAGAGAATACTACTTTTCTGATTACAATGATAAAGTAAAAAGGCGATCTATTCTTCAAGAACTGTTGGGCTGTATAGGTGAAAACGTTGAAATCGACACACCATTTCACTGTGATTATGGGAATAATATTTTTATAGGAAACAACGTGATTATCAATATAAATTGTACCTTTGTAGATAATAGACCAATCCGCATTGGCAATCAGGTACTGATCGCATCTAACGTACAGATTTATACCGCCACTCACCCGGTGTTGCCGCAGGAACGCTATATTCAAGACTGGAAAAAAGAGAATACGGACTTTTTCAGAACATATGCAAGTCCGGTTGAAATTAAAGACAATGTTTGGATTGGAGGCGGCTGCATTATTCTTCCCGGCGTTACAATAGGGGAAAACAGTGTAATCGGAGCCGGAAGTATTGTAAACCGCTCTATTCCTGCTAATTGCCTTGCTGCCGGAAACCCATGTAAAGTAATACGATATTTTGATACTGAAGGTAAAGGAAACACAATCTCACAACCCTTAGTTATTTAATGGGGCATAGTGAAACAGCCACTACACTCCATTATCTGCCAAATGTTAACAAAGGAACGAATGATATGCTTGCTTTTCAAAAACTCAGTATTTCAACATAAAGTGTTCAAAGGTGTTCAAACATTTTAAACAAAAAAATAAAGGAAACGCTGTAAATTCAACGTTTCCTCCACTTTTTACTAATGCCGGCGACCGGAATCGAACCGGTACGATGTTGCCACCACAGGATTTTAAGTCCTGCGCGTCTGCCTGTTCCGCCACGCCGGCATATCACAAATTGCGTGGGTGTGCATAAAAAAATTTATCTGATTACAGATAAATTTTCAATGGATGGAGAAGGATTCGAACCTTCGAAGGCGTTGCCAACAGATTTACAGTCTGCCCCCTTTAGCCACTCGGGAACCCATCCAAATATCTTGCAACAGATTTTTCATTCTGCCCTAACAATGACATATTATAGCATATGGTATTTTCTCTTGCAAGTATATTTTCTGTTTTTTTATGAATCTAGTCAATATTTTTTAATACAACCGATGAATTGCTTGGAAGGGATATTTCCAGATATCCACCCTTAACCTCATATATTACCGGTGCTACGGAATGCCCCTCTTTGGTTGTATACATAATCTGCTCCAGACGCGTTTCCTTTCTCAAGCCTGCCGCCCATACAGAAACCCGCATACTGCGCTGTATATCGTCATTATTGAGAATTACTACAAACTGCTGCTGCCGGTTAAATCGTCCATAGCAGAGCATCTGATAATCACCGCCCAGAAACTTCAATGAACCCGTACGCAGTGCTTCATTATCCTTGTGAATCTTTATCATCGCCTTATGAAATTCCAGCAATTCCCGATCTTCATTTCCCCATGGATAAGTTCTTCGGTTATCCGGATCTGTAAATCCACATGCACCGGCTTCGTCACCATAATAAATGGTAGGAGCACCCGGCCACGTCATCTGTACTACAACAGCCTCTTTCAGAATTCCCTTATTTACATTTTCAGATGCAGCTGCACTTCCAAGACCATCTACCCTTCCTACTTTATGATTTGTTCTTGTAAGGAATCTGGAATGATCATGGTTAGACAACTCATTCATGGCGCATTGCAGAGAAGGGGTGAAAAATCTTGCCATATAATAATTCATGGCTCCTTCAAAGTTCTGGTAATTTCCCAGCATATCCTGACGGTATCCATCACTGTGCTTCTCCATTCCGGTAAGAAACCATGTCAGTGGCTCCATAAAAGCATCATAATTCATAACGGTATCCCACTGATCACCACGCAGCCATTCTACCGGGTCACCATAATGCTCTGCCAGTACAATTGCCTCTGGATTTGCTTCTTTTACTGCTTTTCGGAAGTCCCGCCAGAACTCATGGTTATACTCTACGGAATGCCCTAAATCTGCCGCTACATCCAAACGCCATCCATCCGCATTGTAAGGAGGAGATACCCATTTTTTTGCAATTTCCATAATATAGTCATAAAGGTCTCTGGAGCCTTCATAATTTAATTTTGGCAGTGTATCATGTCCCCACCATCCATCATAGGTTTTATTGTAAGGCCATTCACTTTCATCATTAAACTGGAAAAAACTCCGGTATGGGCTATCCTCAGATATATAAGCTCCAGCCGCATATCCCAACTGCTGCTCATAAATCAATTCCCGATCCAGCCATTTATTAAAAGAACCACAGTGATTAAATACACCATCTAATATTACTCGCATGCCCCTTTTATGAGCTTCTTCCACTAGTTGTGCAAATAACTGATTACTGGCTTCCAGATTCTTTCTGTCCGCCACACGTTTGATATATTTCGTAGCCTTAGAATTGTCTTTTTCTCCCGGAGGCAATACTTCGCCGCCATCCTCTACAATAACTCCGTAATGAGGATCAATATAGTCGTAGTCCTGTATATCATATTTATGGTTAGAAGGCGAAACAAACAAGGGATTAAAATATATTACTTCTACACCAAGTCCCTCAAGATAATCCATCTTCTGTATAACACCAGCCAAATCACCGCCATAAAATTCCCCTACGCCAAAATTCGCCGGATATTTATTCCAGCTGTCTACTTCCTGACTGTATATTCCAATATAATAGTACTCGTTTGTCTTTACATCATTGGTTGGATCTCCATTATAAAAACGATCCACCAATATTTGGTACATAACTGCTCCTTTTGCCCAGTCTGGTGTCGAAAAGCCCGGAACAATAGTAAATCTATACTCCGATCTTACCTGTTGTGTTACGCCCACTCTGTCATAATAGCAATGAAGCATTCCCGTTACTACCTCAAAACAGTAATAATACGGTTCTGTTCCCAGTTGTACTGTTACCTGATAGTAATCAAACTCACCTTCACTTTCTGTCTTATCCATAATGATTTTTTCATCATTATGCCACAGAAAGACAATATCTACATTATCTCTGCCGGTACGGAAGGTAAGTGTAACTTCCTCATTCTCATTTGGCTCTGCTGGATTTCTGTAATCCTTTGTTCCATCAGAAAACAAAGCGTGCTTTCGCAGCAAAGGTCTCATTTGCATCATATACTGCTGTTTTTGGTTTAACTCATAAATCGAAAGCTTTTTCATAGACACAACCTTTCAAGCTCTTTTCCCATTTTCTTTATAATTTACATTTTATCGGATAATGCCCTGTAAATCAAGTTCAAAAAAGGCTAAG
>CAZUKR010000142.1:0-5459 GCA_964620885.1 uncultured Eubacterium sp. | reverse complement strand
TTCTGTACTGTGACAGAGGAGCCAGCAGTCTTATGGCTGCAAGGGAACTAAGCCGGGAGGGATACCATACCGTAACTGTAATAGGAGGAATTCAGGCTGTACTGCAAAATATATAAAAACATTGACAGTGCAGAGGGGAGAATATAATATAGAACTATAAGTGAAAAACATAATGGAGAATTTAAAATGAAAACATATGAATTAATTGCACCATGCCATTTTGGGCTGGAGGCAGTATTAAAAAAAGAGATATACGATTTGGGATATGATATTACAAAAGTAGAAGATGGAAGAGTAACTTTTATAGGAGATGAAGAAGCAATCTGCCGTGCAAATATTTTTCTGCGCACGGCAGAAAGAGTGCTATTAAAGGCAGGACAGTTTCATGCGGAAACCTTCGAGGAGCTGTTTGAGGGTATTAAGGCAATTTCCTGGGAGAATTACATACCAGAGGATGGAAAATTCTGGGTAGCAAAGGCATCCTCTATTAAGAGTAAGCTGTTTAGTCCTTCTGATATCCAGTCTATTGCAAAGAAAGCAATGGTAGAACAGTTAAAGCAAAAATATCATGTAAACTGGTTTGAGGAGACGGGAGCATCCTATCCTGTGCGTATTTTTCTCATGAAGGATGAGGTTACGGTAGCGATTGATACGTCGGGAGAGTCCCTTCATAGAAGAGGATATCGTACCATGACCAGCAAAGCGCCCATTACGGAAACATTAGCAGCAGCATTAATCATGCTGACACCATGGAGAAAAGACCGTATTCTTATTGATCCTTTTTGCGGAAGTGGGACATTTCCAATTGAGGCTGCGATGATGGCAGCAGGAATTGCACCAGGGGTGAACCGGGATTTTACAGCTGAGAGTTGGACAAACCTAATTGATAAGCAGCTTTGGTATGATGCGGTAGAGGAAGCGGAAGAACAGGTAAATACAGAGATAGAAGTAGACATTCAGGGATATGATATTGATGGAGAGGTAATAAAAGCTGCTAGAGAAAATGCAAAGCGGGCTGGAGTAGAACATCTGATTCATTTTCAGCAGCGTCCGGTGAATGCATTGAGTCATCCTAAAAAATATGGTTTTATTATAACAAATCCGCCCTATGGTGAGCGTTTGGAGGAGAAACAGGCGTTGCCGCAGCTTTATACTGAAATTGGGGAGGCATTTAGGAAAATGGACAGCTGGTCAGCATATATGATTAGCAGTTATGAAGAAACAGAACGATATATTGGAAGAAAAGCCG
The DNA here is from genome assembly GCA_964620885.1 of uncultured Eubacterium sp. GTDB lineage: Bacteria > Bacillota > Clostridia > Lachnospirales > Lachnospiraceae > Petralouisia. The sequence continues at coordinate 4,210 of CAZUKR010000142.1, read as the reverse complement.
ATAAGAATCGTAAAATTTATAATGGAATGTTGAAAACTTATTTCTATCAGTTTTTGGGACCCAAACCACCAAAAAGAAACAAATAGTAAGAGTAAAGAGGGAAGAAAGTGCGGTTTTCAAAAAGATATATTATCATGACGTTAGTACTGCTTCTTGCAGTAGTTATAAAATTTAATAGTTTAGGAAGTAAAAGTGAGGAAGTAGAAACGTTCCGGGGAGCACAACTAGAAAAAGAAGTTTGGAATCCTCTGATTGCAGAAAGTGTAAATGAACAGCTTCTTTCTGTTCTTGTAGATAATAAGGAGATGACCAATAAAGAAAATGGAATTTATATGGATCAGAACCTTAATATTATGGTGCCTGCCTCTAGTCTGCGGGACAGCTTTAATTGCAGTGCACATGTGTATGATGGGCAAGAATTATTAATAGAAAAGCGTTCGGATGAAATTACCTTCCGGTTGGATGAATCGGAGGTTTTTATTAATAAGAAGAAAGAAGAGATTACCTCTCCTATGACTCATAGGGGGGGGGAATATTATATTCCCATGGAAACGGTAGCGGACAAGCTGAACTTTAATTATAGCTGGAATATTAATAATAATCAGGCTGTAGCAGTAAACAATGCAGAGGAGACAAGTATTCTGCCCCCCCAGTATGATTTGAGAAAACGAGGAAGAATACCTCAGATAAAGAATCAGGGTGGATATGGAACATGCTGGGCTTTTGCAGCGCTTTCAGCTATGGAATCTGCATTGCTGCCAGAGGAAAAAGACGTTTTTTCTTCGGATCACATGTCCCTTCAGAACAGCTTTGTGTTAAGGCAGGTGGATGGAGGAGAATATACCATGGGAATGGCATATTTAACAGCTTGGCAGGGACCGGTGTATGAAGCAGATGATCCTTATGGGGATGGAGAATCTCCAGAAGGTTTACTTCCGGTAAAACACGTACAGGAAGTACAGCTCATAGACGGAAAAGATTTTGAAAAGATAAAAGAGTCTGTATTTAAATTTGGCGGTGTGCAGACGGCTATTTATAGTGCCCTTAAAAGCTCTCAGATTGCATCTCCCTATTATAACAGCGATGCATATGCGTATTGTTACATGGGGGCGGAAAAACCGAACCATGAAATTCTCATCATCGGCTGGGATGACAATTACTCCAAAGAAAATTTCAAGCTGGAAGTAGAAGGAGATGGAGCGTTTATCTGCCAGAACAGTTGGGGAGAAGGATTTGGAGATAAGGGTGTCTTTTACGTCTCTTATTATGATGTAAATATAGGAAACCATAACGTAGTGTACACTGGAATTGAAGAAACGGACAATTACGACAACATCTATCAGTCTGATTTATGCGGCTGGGTAGGTCAACTGGGTTACAGTCAGGATAGTCTTTATGCTGCAAATGTGTATACTGCAGGCAAAAGAGAAACGGTAAAGGCGGCGGGATTCTATGCCACTGGAAAAGAAACCTCTTATGAACTGTATATAGTGAAAAATTTTAAAGATAAAAGTTCTCTGACAGACAGGGAAATGGTGGCTAGTGGAAAATTAGCCAATGCAGGGTATTACACGATTGATTTTGATAAGAGCTATGATGTGGAACCGGGAGAGAGGTATGCAGTGGTGCTCTATATCAATACACCAGGGTCAGAACGGCCAATGGCCATTGAATATGCAGCAGATGAATTTACTGCGGATGTAGATTTGAGCGATGGAGAAGGGTATATTAGTTTGCGGGGAAATAAATGGAAAAGCACAGAGGAGAATCAAGAGTGTAATCTGTGTTTGAAAGCGTATAGCGATAACAGATAGCAGCGAAAGAAAAGGTGGTGTGGGTTATGCAGGAAAAAATATTAAAAATTTCATTTGTAATACTCACACTGACCACGATTGCAGCAGTCGTTGTTTTGGGGCAGTTCCCCAATGTTCAGGCCGAGGAGAAGAAAAAGCATATGTCAGGTCTGGAGCGCTTGAATTATTATACTGCGAAAGCGGAGGAAGAAGAAGTTTCCTTTTCCCAGCAGCTCCGGCTGGAACTTCCGGAAGGGGTAGGGGAAAAAGATATCGAAATTACGAGTAATTATGTGAAGCAATTAATTACAATTAAGATACCAAAGGTGGAAAATGATTATTTTGACTATCATCCCCTGCTGGGCAGCAGTGATCATATTGCTGAACTTTATATGGAGAAAGGTATGATTGATATTACCATGGATGCAGTGTATGAGGTGCAGAGCACGGTTGAAAAGGGATTTTTGTATCTTGATTTCCTCACACCACAGGAAGTATATGATAAGATAGTGGTCATTGATGCGGGACATGGAGGAAGAGCACCAGGTGCTATCAAACAGGGGGTACAGGAAAAAGAACTAAACCTTGGCATTGTACAGAAATTAAAGAATTTGCTGGATGAAAACAACCAGAATATAGGGGTATATTATACCCGGACAGAGGACAATAATCCAACCTTTGAGCAACGGGCACAGCTTGCCAATAAGTCCAATGCAAATCTGTTTATCAGTATACATAACAATTCAACTATAGATGGTGAGATGTCTGGATATAACGGAACAGAGGTTATGTTTGACGAAACCAAGAGTGAAGAGGGATTAAGCAGTAAGCACCTGGCACAGATATGTCTGGAAGAGACAACAGCAGCCATTGGAAGCAAAAATAATGGATTGACTGCGGGAAACAGCATATATATTATAAGGAGCAGCCAAGTGCCGGTAGCATTGATTGAAGCGGGATTTATGACGAATCAGACGGAATTGGACAAGCTGCGGACAGACGAATATCAGCAGCAGGTTGCTCAAGGAGTGTACAATGCTATTATGAGGGCTCTGGAAGAGGGATATTAGGGGATTTGGAGGAAACAGCAGTATATGGAGAAAATTATATTTGCAACTGGAAATCAAGATAAAATGAAGGAGATACGGGCCATCCTAGGTGGTTTAAATATGGAAATCCTCTCTATGAAGGAAGCAGGAATTGATGTGGAAGTGATAGAGGATGGAAAGACATTTATGGAGAATGCCATTATTAAGGCAAAGGCAATTGCAGCAGTGAAAGAGGCTGAAAATACAGTGGTTCTGGCCGATGATTCCGGTCTGGAAGTAGATTATCTTAACAAGGAGCCAGGCATTTATTCTGCACGCTATATGGGAGAAGATACTTCCTATAAAGTCAAAAATCAAAATATTATAGACCGGCTGGAGGGTGTACCAAAGGAAGAACGTACCGCAAGATTTGTGTGTGCAATTGCAGCTGTGCTTCCCAATAAAGAAGTAATATGTACAGAAGGAATCATAGAAGGATATATTGGCTGGAAAGAATCTGGCAGTAATGGATTTGGGTATGATCCTATATTTTACATAGATGAATATAACTGTTCTACGGCAGAACTGCCGGTGGAGGTTAAGAATGAATTAAGTCACAGGGGAAAAGCACTTTGTGCTATGAAGGAAAGACTTGGGGAGAGGTAAAACAGTAATGAAAGTATTGATTGTCAGTGACACCCATAAACATCATGAAAATCTAATGAAAGCTCTGGAGAAAGAAGGAAATATAGATCTTATGATACATCTTGGGGATGTAGAAGGATATGAAGATGATATTGCGGATATGGTAAGATGTCCATTGGAAATTATAGCAGGAAATAATGACTTTTTTTCTATACTGGATAAAGAGAAGGAAATTCAGATTGGAAAATATAAGGTGTTGCTTACTCATGGACATTTTTATTATGTAACGGCAGGACTTGCGGATATTAAGAAAGAGGCAGCAGGAAGAGGAATGGATATTGTAATGTTTGGACATACTCATAGGCCCCTTTTAGAGCAGAAAAAAGGAGTTATAGCCTTAAACCCCGGAAGTATTTCTTATCCAAGACAGGATGGCAGGCATCCATCCTATGCAATTATGGAGCTGGATAAGACAGGAAATGCCCATTTTTCCATAGAATATCTGGAATAAATAAATATATAAAATAATTTGCAGAAAGTTGTTGACATTTGTGATTCTATATCATATAATATATCTTGCGTCACAGATAAAGCGAAAAAGTAAATAACTACGGGGTGTGGCTCAGCTTGGCTAGAGCGCCTGGTTTGGGACCAGGAGGTCGCAGGTTCGAATCCTGTCACCCCGACTGATATGCGGGTGTAGTTCAATGGTAGAACACTAGCCTTCCAAGCTAGATACGTGGG
>CAZUKR010000141.1:0-5518 GCA_964620885.1 uncultured Eubacterium sp. | reverse complement strand
AAAGAATATATTAATGCCTATGCTTCTGGATAAAAGGAAACCGGATAAGGAATATTTTGATACTATTATTAAAATATTGGGCATTGGTGATAAATTAGAAGTTCTTCCCCATCAGCTTTCCGGTGGACAACAACAGCGTGTTGCAATTGCAAGAGCATTGATTTATCGTCCTGCCATTTTGCTGGCAGACGAACCAACAGGTAATTTGGACCAGAAGAATTCAAAAGAAATTGTGGATCTCTTAAAACTATCCAACCGTAATCTGAAACAGACAATTCTGCTTATTACTCATGATGAAAAAATCGCACTGGAAGCAGACCGCATCATAACAATAGAAGATGGGAAAATCATCAGCGATCAGAAACGGAGGTAAGAGAGATGTGGAAAGACTATTCCAAAAGTTATATAAAAAATAATCGTTCCTCCAGCATATCTATTATTGCTGCTGCTCTTATTTCTGCACTATGCCTGTCTTTCCTGTGTAGTTTCTTTTTCAATGTATGGGTAGCGGAAATTGAAAACATTTCTCGTCAGGAAGGTAACTGGCAAGGGCGAATTACCGGACAGATAGATGATGATGATTTATTTATCATACATAATTTTGCAAATGTAGAAAAAGCTGTAATCAATACAGAGTTGTCTGAAGGTGAGGATATAGTTGTTGATATCTATTTTCAGAATATGAGAACGATCTTTCAGGACATGCCCTTGATTACATCACAGCTTGGATTGGAAGAAGGTGCGGCTGAGTACCATTTGGTGCTTTTATCAAGGTATCTTATTCATGACCCCCAGGATAAGACGCCGCCTTTGCTAATGTCATTTTATTTAGTTATTTTATTTATAATGTCCCTTTCTCTCATATTAGTTATTCATAATTCCTTTGCTGTATCCATGAGGGCGAGGATTCACCAGTTTGGGATTTTTTCCAGTATTGGAGCTACACCGAAACAAATCAGGAAATGCCTGGTACAGGAAGCTATGGTGCTTTGTCTGCTGCCAATGATGTTTGGTACTCTCTTAGGAATTGCAGTTAGTTATGGCGTAATTCAAGCAATGAATGTCCTTGGGGAAAATGTACCCGGAGCATACATAACGGCGTTTGCGTATCATCCGGCTGTATTCGTGTTTACATCCCTGTTATCCATTTTGACAGTCCTTATTTCTGTGTGGATACCTGCAAGAAAACTCAGTAAGATGACGCCATTAGAAGCAATTCGTAACATAGGTGGATTTCAATTGAAAAGGAAAAAGAAATCTCCCATTCTGGCACTATTATTTGGAATGGAAGGGGAGTTGGCAGGAAATGCCTTAAAAGCACAGAAGAAGGCTTTGCGGACATCTACATTATCCCTAACTTTATCCTTTCTAAGCTTTACCATTATACTGTGCTTTTTTACTCTTTCAGGTATTAGTACAAGACATACTTATTTTGATAAATATCAAGATGTATGGGACGTTATGGTAACTGTAAAAAATACTAAAATAGGGGATTTAGGATTTATACAAAAGCTAAAAGAAGCAGAAGGAGTTGAGGATTGCATTGTGTACCAGAAGGCTTCGGCAATAAGTTATATTTCAGAAGATTGGCAAAGCGAAGAGTTGACTGCATTAGGCGGGTTTAGTACTCTTGCTAGTATTCCTAAAATGGAAGAAGGGAATTATAAGGTGGACACGCCTATTGTAGTATTAGATGATGAAAGCTTTGTAAAATATTGTGAGACAATCGGTGTAGAACCCCGGTTAGATGGAACAATTATTCTCAATCGTATATGGGATCGTATAAACAGCGTTTTTCGTTATCCCGAATACATACCTTTTGTGCAGGAATCCCATAATATTATTGTTTTACAAAATACTGCACAAGATGAAACTGTAGAACTTCCTATATTGGGTTATGCGCAGGAAGTACCAGTTTTGAGAGAAGAGTATAGCGACTATTGCTTGGTACAGTTTATTTCCACATCTCTTTGGAAAGACATATCAACCCAGATAGGTAGTGATACGGATACCTATATCCGTATCCTTGCAAAAGAGGGAGTAGAAATTGCCGAGGCAGAGGAAATAGAAGAACGCATTTCTAAGATTATTACCAATGAGTTTGAAATGGAAAGTGAAAACCGCATTGGTGAAAAAATTACAAATGACTATATGATATTTGGATATCTTGTGATTTTAGGTGGATTCTGTGGACTCCTTGCAGTTATTGGTATTGCAAATGTATTTTCAAATACCCTTGGATTTATCACACAGAGAAAACGGGAATTTGCCCAATATATGTCAGTAGGCATGTCGCCCAAAGGTATACGCAAAATGTTTTGCATAGAAGCCCTTGTTATTGCGGGCCGTCCTCTTCTAATTACGTTACCGTTAACAATAGTATTTGTACAACTTGCAGCCAAAGCGAGTTATTTGAATCCCATGGAGTTTTGGGCGGAAGCACCGGTTATTCCCATTGCAATATTCTGTTTGGCAATTTTTGTTTTTGTTGCATTGGCTTATTACCTGGGTGGTAAACGCATATTGCGCTGCAATTTGAATGAAGCATTGCGAAATGATACAGTGGCTTAAAAGTATGAAATATAGACTCATGAATTACCCATTTACCATCTTCATAATATACATCTAATTCAATATGAGGATTACAATAATCCCCAGAGGAGTAAGGCAAGGACTTCTATCGTTAAGAAAATATTCGCCCTAAGCATACTGTTGTGTGCTTAGGGCGAAGCTGTAATATGCCACGAGGCGGCCGCGCCGGATGCACACGCACCAAAGGAAAAAGTTGCTTTGTTATAGTTACAGTGGTCGGATATAATCTGTAGTTCTGAAAGCTTTAAAATGATAATTAATATCAGGAAAATGGAGGGATTATCTTGTGGCGGTTTGGATATGGGTTTCAAAAGAATCATGTTGTGGATGCTTATTTTTCATCATCTGTTTCAATGTCATCTATGAAGGTATCATTTTCATTCAATATCTGAAACAGTAAATCTTTAAAACTGTCTCTTTTCATTATGTTTGCCTTTTTTTCTAGTTGCATTACATAACAATTTGCGCCCTAGCGCAACAAGCGAAACTCTGTTATGGATAAAATACAGATAATGAGGTGGGTGAAATGAAAAAAGAGAACAGAATTATACAAGTGAATGATATCAATATAGGCGAGAATATAAAGCGAATAAGGAAGGATAGGAAATTGAAACAGACGGATGTAATTGCAAAACTGCAGTTGTTGGAAGTGGAGACTTCCGTATATTCGTATTCAAAGATAGAGAATGGGAAACAAAATCCCACGGTGAGATTACTGTGGGCACTTACGGAAATTTTTGAATGTGATTTCAATTCCATGTTTCATTTTTAATATTCTTTTATTTTAACATTTAATAAGTTTGGGTCTAATGTAATCAGAAAAATGCGCAATAGATAGTATACAGATGGGGGGATTGAGATGAAAAAAGAGGGTGAAATCATACCGGTGAATGATGTGGATATTGGGAAGAATATAAAAGCATTTAGGAAACGAAAGGGCTTGAAGCAGACGGAGGTAATTGCAAAGCTTCAATTGCTTGGAGTGGAGATTTCCGTGTATTCGTATTCCAAGATAGAGAAAGGTAAACAGAACCCCAAGGTGAGTTTGCTAGTGGGATTGACGGAGGTGTTCGGGTGTGATTTTAATGGGTTGTTTGGTAATGGTTCTTTTCCTACTTAATTCGACAATATTTGACAAATGACTTTGTTATGCTTATTACATATTAGTATGATAAGGATATAATATGATAAAAGAAAAAAATAATAATAAAAATAAAAGTATAATATGTTTTGTATTATTAATTATTCTTATTCTAGTTTTATTTATTGTAAAGTATGGGATTGGAGTAATACATAAAGTAGAAATAAAAATGGATCAGTCAGAGATTTATAGTGAAAAAGAGATAAAACGGGCAATGAATGCTGTAAAAATAGATTTTATGTTTTTTCATGGAGGGTATATACTTACTGATTTATGGTATGAGGAAAGCTTCTCCTATCCAATATTGGAAGAGAGGAAGGAAGCTGGTGATATTGAAAATATTGAGGATTCAATTATATTGTTATCTGATTTTAGTAAGAAGCATGTAGAAAGTGATCAAGATTGGGAGAAAAGTTATCAATGGACTGTGGTTCGTGGAAAATCTGGGATTTGGAGAGTGGATCATAGTAAAAGTGGAGTGCCATAAATGACACAGGGTCGGTAATACGCAGAAACACATGCGGTTATCGGCCTTTTTTTAAAATAGAATTTTTGAGGTTATTGTAGTATAATTTTTTATATTGTTCGTAACTTTACAAGGAGGATATTTTTTATGATGAAAATATTAGATAAAAAGGATTTTTTAGAAATACAGTCTTGGGTATATCGTAATGCCAGACCGCTTGAGTATGCATTGTGGAAATTTCACTTTGAAAGTGAAAGTATACATACTGTATTAACTGCATTGGCAGTATATCAAAATGATGATGGTGGTTTTGGAAACATATTAGAACCGGATAATTGGAATCCGGAATCTACACCTTATAATACGGAATTTGCAATTAATATTCTTAGAAAAATTGATTTTTACGATGTAACCCATCCTATTTATAAAGGAATATTTAATTATCTCGATAACACAAAATATCAAGGATCAAATGGTTGGTTTTTTTCTGTCCCACAGAATGATTTATATCCCCATGCAATATGGTGGACATATAATGAAGAAGAGAATAATAAACATCAGAATATTGGTATAACAGCAAGTTTATCAGGATTTATTCTTCGTTATAAAAGTAAGAATACAAAGTTGTATAATCAGGCATTGAAGTATACCAAAATGCTGTTTGACAAACTTAAAAATAATAATAGCCATGGAGATATGGGACTGATGGGTTATTGTTCCTTGTACCAAGATTTAAGAGAAGCAGGACTTCATAATAAATTTGATTTATGCTTCTTAGAAGAAAAAACACGTGCATTGGTACAAGAACATTTTCATGAATATGTATGGACGAATCATCAGGATATGGCAACTGTTTTACCAAGTACTACAATTTATTACTATGAGGGGAAAGAGCAGGCAGTGTCGGATGCGATTGATGCATTAATTGAAATCAGACCTAAAAATGGAGTGTGGGATATACCGTGGGAATGGTACGACAATGGAATGTATTTAAAGGAATTTGCGCTTAGTGAAAATTGGTGGAAGTCATATAAAGCAATTGAGAAATTATTGTTTATAAAAGAACATGGAAGAATGTCTATAGTTTGATCAATAGTAAAAGGTTGGTAACACGCAGGAACAAATGCGGTTATCGGCCCTTTTTTTGTCCGGATTCTATCAGGGTATGGGAGTTGAAGTATCGAAGACACTTTGTTATCTTTTCATAAAATATCATTATTAAAAAACCAGAACAATGATATCTTTAACAAGTTGTGCAAAAAATCAAAAATAGAGTAAGTGGCGGTACATATTTTTCTTAAAGTACTGGAATAGGTAAA
>CAZUKR010000140.1:0-5808 GCA_964620885.1 uncultured Eubacterium sp. | reverse complement strand
TTATGTTGTTCCTCTTTTCACCAGAGATACTGGAAGTACCATTTTGTTTGCAACAATTTTTCCTTCACTTGCCTCTACCAGCGTAGACATTGCCAATTGTGCCATTTCTTTCACCGGCTGATGGATGGTAGTAATAGCGGGAGTCGTTAATGATGCAATATTGGAATCATCAAACCCTACCAACTTCACTTTGTCCGGCACGTTGATTCCAAGTGTTCCACAGACCTGTAGTACTTGAGCAGCAATTAAATCGCTGCTGGCAAAGATACCATCAATCCCGGTATCTTTTTTCAAAATATTTTCTATAAATTTATGGTACTCCAAATGATCATATTGAACAGATTCTGTACTAATTTCTCTATGTGACATACCATTTGCTTCGCAAATTTCTGCGAATCCTTTTGCCCGGTCATCTGCCGGCATCTTTGTTCCCGTAACCCCACTGATATGAATGACGTTCCGGCAACCGCACTCATACAAATGAGCAGCCGCAAGCTGTCCTCCCTGCTCATTATCACACAGCACCGCCGCTGTTCCATTCTCCAGATAACGTTCAATGGAGATAACCGGAACATTCAACCCACCGAAACTTCGGGTAGCAACTGATCCACTACACAGAATAACTCCTGCTACACGGTTACTCTTACACATCTGTACATACTCTTCTTCTTTCTCATGCTTCTCTTTTGAATTAAATAGTAATATTTTATATCCCGATTCATGTGCCACCGATTCCAGATGACTAATAAGTTCTGCAAAATAAGGATGACTAATATGAGGAACTATGACTCCAACCGTATTTGTAGTTTGTTTAGAAAGAGAACGAGCCACTTCATTAGGCTGATAATTCAGTTTTTCCATAGCCGCATAAACCTTCTGTCTAGTTTCCTGACTAATATATCCCCGGTTATTCAATACTCTGGAAACAGTACTTACCGTTAAACCGGTTTCTTTTGCTACATCTTTTAGGGTTACCATATCTTACCTTCCTTATATTTATTAATCTTAATGGAATTTCATATACAATATATATAATATCAATATTTCCTCTAGTATTCAGTATATCGGAATTTGTCCCAAAAGTGAACCGCTTTGTTTCCTTATTTTCCCTGTTTTCCTGTCTCTATTGTAAAATTATGATTTTTCAAATCAGCATTTAGTATTGCATAGTCCCCTTTATACGTCCTTTTCATTATTATTTTTTCTTTTTCGGGCAATTCTATTTCCAAACTGCCATCTAAATGAAATGCGGGACAACTGTTGCGAAACTCCATTAACTGTAATAGTTTTTTTACAACTTCTCTCCCCATCTCTTTTTCAATCTCTTCTTTTGAATAATAATGCCGGTTGATATCACGCCCATTTTTTGTCTCTTCCATTAGTGCAATATCATTTTTTCCTGCCAGTATTCCTACATAGTATACCTGAGGTATGCCCGGTGCAAAAAACTGAATTGCACGAGCCAGAAGATAAGCATCATCATCATTTCCAAGAGCGGAGTAATAGGTGGTGTTAATCTGGTAAATATCCAAATTATTGTATGCTGCCGTATTATAGATTTTCTTTACATTAGCTCCTTCCGAAAACATCTTTTCCTTCGTTGCTTCTATCATTTCATCCGGAATCAGGTCTTTCACATCCACAATTCCAATTCCATCATGAGTATCTAATGTGGTAAACTGCTTTTTCGGTGACATTTCTAACCACCGTTTTAAATACGTTCCATCTCCAAAATACAAGCCATGAAGCACCAGAACCGGAAGGGCAAAATCATAAATCCAAAATCCTTCTTCGGCAATTTTCATCTGAATACTGTAATGCTCATGTATTTCCGGCAGAATCTGAACCTTATTCTTTTCCAGCTTTTGCTCAATCTCATGAAGCAAATCCCAAATATCCGGCTCCACAAAAAAACAGCTTGTATCTGGTTTTTTTACTGCATAGGCGAAAGCATCCAAGCGGATGACAGAAGCTCCCTGCCCGCACATATTTTCCAGGGTGTCTGACACAAACTCTTTTGTCACATTACTTTTCACATCTAAATCAATCTGTTCTTCACAGAATGTGCACCAAACCTTTTCGCTTGTTCCATCTGCAAATTCCACATCAAGATAAGGAGCACGAGGCTTACGCTTATAAATCAAATCCACTTGCTTGTCTGTGGGTTCACCATTCGTCCAAAAATCTTTATATTGAATAAACATATCCTTATATAAAGATTTTTCCTTCCTCTTTTTAAAATCCTTAAAATACTCCGAACTTGCTGATATATGATTTATCATAAAATCAAACATCAGATAAAACTCTTTGCTAATTTCTTTTATATCTTCAAAGGTTCCAAACTTCTCATCTACCATATCATAACGCATCGGCGCAAATCCTCTGTCCGCAGAGGATGGGAAAAACGGCAGAATATGAACTCCTCCAACAGCCTTTTTGAAATACTTATGCAGCACACTATTTAATTCTGTCAGATTGGCTCCCAGGCTATCTGCATAAGTAATCAGCATAATTTTATTGTTAATTTCCACGATACTTCCTCCTGTTTTCTACTTTACTGCTCCTGCCACCACACCATCTATAATCTGCTTTTGCAGCAGAAGATATAATACAAGAATAGGGCTTATTGTAAGAACAAGAGCCGCCATAATCGTCCCATAATCCGCGGAATATGTTCCGTAGAAAACATAGGTCGACAAGGGTAATGTCAAAAGTTCTTTTTTGCCTAAAACCAAAGAAGGCAGCAGATAGTCATTCCAAAATGCCAGCACATTTAATATTACCAGCGTTGCAGTTGTTGGTTTTAATAATGGAAATACTATTTTGAAAAAAGTCTGTACCTTACTGCAGCCATCCAGATAAGCCGCTTCTTCCAGCGAAAGAGGTATATTGCTTTTAATAAAGCCCTGATAAATAAACACAGACATACTCATAGCAAAACCTGTATGCATAAATACAAGGGTCATTCTATGATTCAACATCCCCAGCTTCGCTCCATAAATTGATACCAGCGGAATCATGATTGACTGAAACGGAATAATCATAGAAGCTACCATGATTGCAAAAAAGATGCTGGAAAACTTATTTTTAGAACGTACAAAATAATACGCTACCATAGATGCCAAAACCACAACCAGAATTGTCGCCAATCCTGTGATAATAAAAGAATTACTAAAACTTCTTATAAAATTCATTTTTTCAAAAGCTCTGGTAAAATTATCAAGGATAAAGCCGTTTTCCGGCAATATCGAAAATGGGTCTGCTATAATGTCACGCTTCTTCTTAAATGCGTTTAGGAGCACCATTGCAAATGGTATCATATAGATTAGGAACATCATTGTGATTGCTATAAACTTTATTCCCTTCACTGCATTTGTCTTTGCTCCTCCTATGACGTTCTTTTGCATCATGCCTCAACCTCCTTTTTCTTACCCAGATAAATCTGTATCCCACTGATACAGGCCACTGCCAAAAATAGAAACAGTGCTTCCGCCTGGCCTACGCCGTAATTTCTTTCCGTAAATGCCTTTTCATACACATGCATGGCTACCAGCCTTGTTGTTCCATATGGTTCTCCACCTGTTAACGTTAAGTTCACATCATATACCATAAAGGCTCTGGATAAAGTTAAAAACATACAGATAACGAAGGAAGGAACCATTAGTGGGAAAATAATATGTTTCATCCTATCCCATCCAGTTGCGCCGTCGATACTTGCGGCTTCCAGCACATCTTTAGACATACCCGTAAATCCTGCAATATAAATCAGCATCATGTAGCCCGAAAGCTGCCATACCGTTACAATTACCAGTGTAAAAAATGCCTTATCCGGATCAGACAGCCATGATTTAGAAAACATGTCCCAACCTGCATTCTTTCCAAAATCAACCAAAACTCTTGAAAAAATAAACTGCCAGATAAATCCTAATACCACACCACCAATTAGATTGGGTGTAAAAAAACCAGCCCGGAAAAAATTCTGTCCTTTTAAGCCATTTGTCAGTACATATGCCAGCAAAAAACCAACTAGATTCACAAGGATAACTGAGAGCAAAACATATTTTAATGTCAGCCACATGGCCCCCCAGAACTTTATATCTTGAAACACACCAACATAATTTGCAAATCCTATGATATTCTTTGTCTGTTTTACCCCATCCCAGTCTGTAAAGGTAAGATAAAAACCATATAAAAACGGAACAATTACGATTGCACAAAATATTACAATTCCAGGCAATGCAAATATACATAGATTTTTAAACTTTTCCAGCGGTTTTCTTCCCATTGTTCCCATAATTAACCTCCAAATCTATTTTTTACAGTGGGCAGCTTATACTGCCCACTGTTATTTCTTATTTCAGGGAATTCCAGTATTTCTCTAATTCTCCGGCCAGTTCTTCTCCGGAGCTTTCTCCTGCAATATATTTCTGCATTGCAGCACCCATTACACTCCAGTGATCACTTGGTGCAATAAACCAAGAGGAGTACGTATTTCCTGCTCCCATTTTTGTTTTAATATCTTTTCCTAAGGGATCCTTAGGTTCAAAGGTATTATTGGAACAAGACGGAATAATTGCACAATCTTCTACCAGTGCCCGTTGTCCATTCTCACTGTACACCATCCAGTTTAAAAATTCCTTTGCTGCCAAAATCTGCTCTTCGCTTGCCTGAACCTTGTCAATCATTACATGTTTGCTTGCACCTGCCTGTATTCCGGTGTTTGGAAAATCGGAAGTATCATTTCCTAATACAAATGGAATAAATCCATACTCTTCTCCGGTTTCTGCACCGGCTTCTGCAAGGTTAGCCCATGCCCAGCATCCGTTCGGCCATATTGCTGCATCACCATCTACAAGGAAAATCGGATCTTGTTCATAGAGCGCTCCCAACGGATCTTCTCCATTGATGTTATACTCCATCACTAAATCCATTGTATCTAAAAACTGATTATATCTTTCGTAATCCAACGGTTTTAAAGAACCGTCTTTCAGCCAGCTGATTGCTGTTGCACTTCCTTCTGTTGTTCCATCCATTGTATCGTAAATATATCCTAGCTGATGATTACCCAGTGACCAGTCTTCTTTTGAAAGAACCACTGGGGATTCCATACCCTTTTCACGAAGCTTTGCTAATAAATCCGAAAGTGAATCTAAAGAATTAATGGCAGCCGGATCGAATTCTTCCCCTAATGTATCTTCGATTGCGGTTTTATTATATATCAGCCCTCTTCCTTCGATGCAAAATGGGAAACTATAAACTTTTCCCTCTATTTCCATCGGGGTACAGAGCTCTGTCCATGTTTCATCTGACAAATCCTGGCCGTATTCCGATACCAAAGCCTCAATATCCGTTGGGTCCAGCATTGCCATGGTGGGAGCTGTCCCTGAGTTATAAGCACTTGTTATTTTCGTATAGGGAACTTCTCCCGTTCCACATGCAATAACATCAACGTTTATACCTGTTTCTTCCCCAAAAGTTACAGCCATCTCTTCCAGTGCTTCCTGTATCTCACCCTTGGAATTTAAAAATGAAATATCAACCCCTTCTAAGCTCTCATCTGCCACAAATCCACCTGACTGGTCTTTTGCCTTTGTATCTGTACCGGTATCCTTATCTTCTTTTCCCGTATCCTCCTTTGTTACATCCGTCTTCTTCTCCTCTGCCTTATCCCCACATCCTGCCAGCAAAGACATTGCCATTGTTCCCGCCAATAACACATGAATTATTTTTTTTGCATAACCAACCATAATATCCTTGTATGATGTATTTGCAATTAAATACATGCATACGCTCCTTTCCTTTTAACTT
>CAZUKR010000139.1:0-5915 GCA_964620885.1 uncultured Eubacterium sp. | reverse complement strand
ATAAATCACCCTTTTCATTTGGAAGGTTGTGAACAGTGCCTTTCAGGTTCATGCTTAAGACTTTTACGCTGTCGCCGATACGGAGCTTTTTCGGAATTTTGTGATTCTGCTGTTGTTCCTTCTGTTTCATAGCCATGTCTTTTTCCAGAGTGCTCATTTTGCCCCGGAGATTGGAACGTTCCTGCTCCATTTCTTTCATGGAAGGAGCGGCGCTGCCATATTTATGGAAGTTTTTAATGGTCTGGTCAGCAACTTCCTTCGCATCCCGTAAAATAGTATGGGCGTCTTCGTTGGCCTGACGGATAATTTTTTCCCGCTGGCTGTCCAGGCGTTCCTGTTTTTCTTCTAACTTACGCTTTAACCCTTCCATTTCTTTCTTGTACATTTCCACTTCCAGACGTTCTTTTTCAATGGTAACACGGCTGGATTCCAAATCAGAAATCAGGTCTTCAAAGCTTTCCTCCTGGTCGGTCAGAAGCTTTTTGGCTTCTGTAATAATATCATCACTTAATCCCAGCTTGCCGGAAATGGCGAAAGCATTACTCTTTCCGGGAATACCAATTAAAAGCCGGTAGGTAGGACTTAAGGTTTCAACGGAAAATTCACAGCAGGCATTTTCTACACCAGGGGTAGAAAGGGCAAAAACCTTCAGCTCACTGTAATGAGTGGTAGCCATTGTACGGATACCATAGTTATGAAGTCTTGTTAAAATGGAGATTGCAAGAGCGGCTCCTTCTGTAGGGTCTGTTCCGGCACACAACTCATCAAACAATACCAGAGAGTTCTCATTTACCTGATCTAAAATAGAAATAATATTGGTCATATGGGAAGAGAAGGTACTCAGGCTCTGCTCAATACTCTGCTCATCTCCAATATCTGCAAATACTTCTTCAAAAACAGACAGTTCGGAACGGTCATTGGCAGGAATGTGAAGTCCTGCCTGCCCCATCAGTGTTAACAGACCAACCGTCTTGATGGAAACGGTTTTACCCCCGGTATTTGGTCCCGTTACAATCAGCAGGTCAAACTCATCACCAAGATGAACGTCGATGGGAACTACTTTCTTGGGATCCAGCAGTGGATGACGTCCTTTGCGGATACGGATGCGGTGCTCTGTGTTGAATAAGGGGGCGGTACCGTTATAACTTTTTGCCAGAGAGCCTTTCGCAAATATAAAGTCCAGCTCTGTTAATGTTTCATAGTTACCTTTCAAAAAAGGAATATATTCTGCAGTCTGTGCACTGAGGTTTGCTAAGATAACCTCAATTTCCTCCTGTTCTTTCAGAAACAGTTCCTTTAAATCATTATTTAATTTGACTACTGACATAGGTTCGATAAAGAGTGTGGAGCCGGTAGAAGACTGATCGTGAATCATACCGGGAACCTGTCCTTTGGACTCTGCCTTTACCGGAAGACAGTAACGGCCGTTGCGCATGGTGATGACAGCATCCTGTAACAGATTTCTGGTACTGGAATTGTTCAGCATGGTACTCATCTGACTACGGATTTTGTCGTTGATATTCTTTATGGAACGGCGAATGTTTTTCAAAGTGGCGGATGCATCATCTGCCAGTTCATCCTCAGAAATAATACATCTGCGAATTTCATCCAGCAGAGGCGTCAAAGGTTCGATCCGGTCAAAAAACTCATCCAGAGAGTCTGCCTTGCTGTCTTCACGTTCTCCGCGGGAATAGGTTTTAACACGTTTTGCAACCTCCAGCAGAGAGGCAATCCGCAGAAATTCTTCTATTACAAGGGTACCGCCGATATCCAGGCGCTTCAGGGAAGCACCGATATTGTGGGTACCAGAAAAAGAAAGGCTGCCCTTTTGATAAATACGGGAAAGTGCATCCTTGGTCTGCTGCTGGGCAAGCTCAATGGCTTCTAAGTCTGTGCCGGGTTTTAATTTTCGGCAAAACTCACGTCCTGCTTCCGATGTGGCATGCTCTGCCAGCTGTTCTATAATTTTATTATATTCTAAGGTTTTTAATACTTTTTCATTCATAATTTAAATTCAATCCTTATAAGTAAATTTTGCTTATTCATGTACATTTTACATTAAAAATAAAAATCTTGCAACAAGCCATGGAAAAACGTATAATAGCATTCAGGAGGCATTTTTTATGAGAGAACAGGACGATCAGGAATTTGCTTTTATCAAGGAAAAAATAAAGGATAAACCTATTAATAAGAAGCGGTTACTGTTCCGTGCAGGATACAATATTCTTTGTGCGGTTATTTTTGGTGCAGTAGCATGCTTCGTGTTTGTGTGTCTAAAGCCTTACATAGAGGGATGGATGCGGCCCCAGAATGACCAGACGATTACGATTCCTAAGGATGAAGAGCCCCAAGAGGAAGAAAATAAGGAACCGGAACCTCAGGAACCACAGGAGCCGGATACCGTATATGTGCCCCAGGATCTGGGGGTGGAAGATTATCAGACACTGCAGAAAGAACTGTATGCGATAGGAAAGCAGGCAAATAAATCCATTGTAACGGTTACCGGAGTAACAAGCAGTATGGATTGGTTTAACACTCCTTATGAGAGTCAGAATCAAGCCGCAGGAGTTATTATTGCAAACAATGGCCAGGAACTTCTGATTTTGACGGAGAAGAAGGTTATTGTGGATGCCCAGTCACTGAGCATTACATTTAATGATAAGAAAACCGTTCTGGCAACCTTGAAGAAATATGATGGAAATACGGGAATTGCCATTATCAGTGTAGCGTTAACAGACATTTCAGAAGATACTTTGAATAGAATAGAAGTGGCCACTCTTGGGAATTCTCTTACCCTTACCCAGGGAAGCACTGTTATAGCCGTGGGAAATCCGCTGGGGGCCAATTATTCTATTTTATGCGGAGCAATTACATCTTCACAGAATAAGGTAACCACCATTGATAACAATTATACGATTTTCACCACAGACATGGTAGGAAGTGAAAATGGAAACGGAGTCATTATAAATCTTTCGGGTGAAGTGGTAGGTGTAGTATTAAAGGATTACAGCAACCAGGGCGACCGGAATACCATTACAGCCTTGTCTATTTCCGAATTGAAACAGGTAATTGAGGATCTTTCCAACAACCGGGATATTCCATATCTTGGTTTAAGAATAAGTACCGTAACAGATGAAATTGCCAGCCAATACAGTATACCGAAAGGGGTATATGTGAAATCTGCCGAGATGGATTCTCCTGCTATGGCGGCAGGAATACAGGAAGCAGATGTTATTGTGAAAATGAATGGAGAGGATATTATCTCCATAGAGCAGTATAATCAACTGCTGATGGGATTGAACCCGGGGGACGAGGTAAAGGTTATTCTGAAACGTCAGGGTGCAGAAAATTATGTGGAACTTGAATGTAACGCTGTTGTAGGTATATTGCAGTAAAGTATGTGAATTTAGAAGGAGTAAGTTATGAAGTATATAGAGACCCTGCGTGAAGGGGAACGTGTAGGAGAGATTTATTTGTGCAAGGTCAAACAGACCGCAATGACCAAGGCAGGGAAATCGTATGAATCCTTGATTTTACAGGATAGAACAGGAACACTGGATGCTAAAATATGGGATCCCAACTCTCAGGGAATTGATGATTTTGAAGCCCTTGATTATGTAGATGTTATGGGAGATGTTACAAGCTTCCAGGGGTCACTGCAGTTGAATGTGAAACGTGTCCGCAAGGTGCAGGCGGGAGAGTATGAACCGAAGGACTATCTTCCGGTAAGTGACAAAGATGTGGATGAGATGTATGAGGAGCTGACAGGATTTATTCAGGAGATGAAGAACCCTTATTTAAAACAGCTTTCCTCCAGCTTTTTTATAGAAGACAAGGAGTTTGAAAAGCGTTTTAAATTCCACAGTGCGGCAAAAAGTGTTCATCATGGATTTGTAGGAGGTTTGCTGGAGCATACCTTAAGTGTTACGAAACTTTGCAATTATTATGTTGAGGCATATCCAATGCTCAATAAGGATTTACTGCTTACAGCAGCCATGTTCCATGATGTTGGAAAGCTGGAGGAGTTGTCTGTATTCCCGGCAAATGATTATACGGATGAAGGACAATTGCTTGGGCATATTATGATTGGGGCTGAAATGCTGGGAGAGCGGATCCGCATGATTCCGGAATTTCCTCGTGCCCTTTCAAATGAATTGAAACACTGTATTCTGGCACACCATGGAGAACTGGAGTATGGTTCACCGAAAAAGCCCGCAATAGCTGAGGCGGTTGCCTTGAGCTTTGCAGACAATACAGATGCAAAGCTGCAGACCATGAAGGAAGTATTTATGTCCGTGCCGGAAGGAAATATAGACTGGCTGGGATACAATCGCTTCTTTGAATCGAATTTGAGAAAAACCAGTAAGGAATAACAGACAAGGGGCAGTTTCAATAATTATGGAACGGCTCCTTTGTTTTAAATATGGAAAATAAGTTAAAGGAAGAGATTATGTCAGAAAAGAAGAAAAAGAATGCAGCAGGATTAGAAAAGGATATGGAGCTGGAGCTTACCATTGAAGACATGGGTGTGGACGGTGAAGGAATTGGTAAGGTAAAGGGAGCGGCGTTGTTTGTAAAGGATGCCATATTAGGTGATGTAGTTCGTGTGAAAATCATGAAGATGAAGAAAAATTATGGTTATGCAAGACTGCTGGAGATTGTGAAACCATCTCCATATCGTGTGGAACCAAAATGTCCTTATCACCGTCAGTGCGGCGGCTGTCAGATACAGGCAGTAGATTATGCCCAGCAGCTTAAGTTTAAGGAAAATAAAGTCCGCAATAATCTGAAACGTATCGGTGGCTTTGCAGTACAAGACCCAGAGGAAAGAGGAGAGGGACTTGCAATAAATCCTGTAATCGGTATGGAGGAACCATACTTCTATCGGAATAAGGCACAGTTTCCCATTGGAACAGATAAGGAAGGAAATATTGTAACGGGGTTTTATGCCAGCCGAAGCCACAATATTATTCCAAACCGGAAATGTTACCTGGGGGTTGACCTTAATGAGAAGGTTTTAGACAGGGTGATTTCTTTTATGGAGGCTTATCATAT
The DNA here is from genome assembly GCA_964620885.1 of uncultured Eubacterium sp. Classification (GTDB taxonomy): domain Bacteria; phylum Bacillota; class Clostridia; order Lachnospirales; family Lachnospiraceae; genus Petralouisia. Next base: position 860 of record CAZUKR010000139.1, on the reverse strand, counting down.
CCCGGCCTATGATGAGACGACAGGCAAGGGACTTGTTCGCCATGTGCTGGTACGGGTTGGATTTACTACAAAGGAAATTATGGTGTGCCTGGTTCTGAATGGCAGAACAGTGCCTCACCCAGAGGCACTGGTGGAGAAGCTGAAAGAGCTTGAGGGCATGACCAGTATTACAACTAATGTAAATGAAAAGAACACGAATGTAATTCTGGGGGAAGAAGTCATTTCCCTTTGGGGGCAGGATTATATCACGGATTATATTGGTGGCATTAAGTATCAGATATCTCCATTGTCTTTTTATCAGGTGAATCCTGTTCAGACGGAAAAGCTGTATGGGACTGCGCTGGAGTACGCAGGACTTACGGGAAAGGAAACAGTCTGGGACCTTTATTGTGGTATCGGAACCATATCACTGTTTCTGGCTCAGAAGGCGAAGCAGGTGTATGGGGTGGAGATTGCAGCTCCTGCCATTGCGGATGCCCGGAACAATGCAAGAATCAACGGGATTGAAAATGTGGAATTTTTTGTAGGGAAGGCAGAGGAGGTACTGCCGGAGTTCTATGAAAAGGGTATGAACAATGGAAACGCCGAAAGTGAGGACATGCTGCATCCGGATGTTATTGTGGTTGATCCGCCCAGAAAGGGCTGTGATGAGAAGTGTCTGGAAACCATTGTGAAGATGAAACCGGAACGTGTGGTTTATGTGAGCTGTGATTCGGCGACACTGGCAAGGGATTTGAAGTTTTTGTGCGGGCAGGGATATGAGGTGAAGAAGGTGCAGCCGGTGGATATGTTTCCGCATACGGGGCATGTGGAGAGTGTGATACTACTACATCGGAAAAATATCTAAGAATCCTTGATTT
>CAZUKR010000138.1:0-5934 GCA_964620885.1 uncultured Eubacterium sp. | reverse complement strand
TGGACAGATTTACTGTTACCTTGAAATATTTTGTGGAACATCCTGATTATCCTGACAAGCATGTATGGCGGGTTAATCTTGATCCAGCCAATATGGATGATTTTAGCGAAATCGGCTGCTATTGGACCTATATTGATGCGGAAACGGGAGAAACGTTACAGTTGAAGTCTGTAGCAGATGGAATAGGCTAATAAGAGCAAATCCCCTTGGATTGATATTAAAATAATATTAATCCAAGGGGATTTTTTTACCTTTGTTGAAATGTTCATAAAAGTGTTTTGTCTTTTATCACATCATAATAAAGCTCGGCAAACTGATTGTGACGCTTTATATCATATAAGTACAGTTTTGTGCTGTAATCACTCTTTTTGAAAAGTGGAATACCTGTTCCTATCATTACCGGAGCAATGGTTAGTATAGCCCTGTCTATTAATCCTTTTTGCATAAATGTGGCAGTTAAATCCCCACCGCCTACCAGCCAAATATTTTTGCCATCTTTGGCTTTTAACTGATTAATTAATTCAAGTATATTTTCATGAACAAAAGTAACATGTTCGGTATTTTGCCTTTCTGTTCTGCTGAAAACATAACATTCCTTTCCTTTATAAGGGAAATTTCCATGTTCCTGATTCATAATCCAATCATAAGTTGTTCTACCTATCAATATTGTATCTACGGTATTATAAAAGTCTGAAAATCCATTATCACCTTCGCCCTCCACTGAAAATAACCAATCCAAGTTATGTTTGTCTGTTGAGATATACCCATCAAGACTTGAAGCAATATATAATACGATTTTACGTTGCGCCATGATCCACCTCTTCCATTTCATTTACTTCTTCTCAGTATTACTATATATTTACAAAAGTTATTTTACTATGAGTTAATTGAAATTACAACGTGGTATCCACTTAAGTTTCCGCAAATAGGATACTACCAGATGCAAGCGTACCGTAAGTGATATGGGCAATAGATTTGTGTTTCTGCTTGGAAAAGATGTTGTGAATAATTTTACGGAAACTCAAGTCGGTTAAAACTTGTATCGAAATATTTTATATGATATTATTTAGTTACAAGGTTTAGCAGTAACAGGAAACGTTTTTGATGAATCAAACAGCCTCTTGAACATTTTCTGAAAATTTCACAAAGGTGGAGGAAAAGGTATGGGAAACAGCAATTTACAAAAGATTAAGATTTTGCTTGCTTCACTGGTAACTACATTGGCAGCACTGGCAGATATTTACATTATTGTCAATAATCCACGTAATTACATATTGCTTGGGATTATCAGTTTCGTGCTTATTATCGCAGTATACTTAATTATAAGCGGCGAAATGCAGTTAAGAAACTGGGAAAAATTAATAAGTGAAGAACAGCATAGCAGTATGATGATATCTCAGAAAGCATGTTATATTTTAGTTCGGAAAAGCTTTCGTGAAATTAGTAGAAAATTAGTTGAGTTGGATAAAAAAGTTGACCCTCTTGCAAATGCAGGGGAAGAGAATCACCAAAAAATCAGTGGACTTTTGGATGAACTAATGCAGGAGCAGAAGAAAGTTGCTAAATTTACAGTAAGCAGAAATAAAGAGAATGCCAATGCAATGATGAACTCCAATGATAAGGTTATTGAAGAGATTCTGGGAATGCAGGAAGCAATGAATAATGTTATTCAGCAATTACAGGATAAAGAAGATGGAAATCAGTCGGAAGAGTTTACGAAAGTAAAAGAAAATCAACAGGAACTGCTTCTTAAGATTCAGCAGTTAGAAGATTCATTAAAAGGTCAGATAGAGTTAGTCGTAGAGAAAATACAGGAAATGCCAATTGTTGGAACAGAAGTAATAGCGGAAAGAGTACCGATGCCAGAAGCTGAGCCGGAAATAGAGTTAGAAATAGAAGAAGTACCGGAGCCGGAAGTGGAACCTGAACCAGACGTAGAAGAAGTACCGGCAGCACCGGAAGTATTGAACCCTAACAAGCCCATGAGTCAGGAAGAAATAGCGGCATTAATAGCAGGAAGCGCGGAAGAACCAGTAATTGAAGAAGTAAAAGTAGAAGAAGCTCCGGCAGCACCGGAAGTATCGAACCCTAACAAGCCCATGAGCCAGGAAGAGATAGCAGCATTAATAGCAGGAAGCGTGGAGGAGCCAATTCCGGAAGAACCAATAGTGGAAAAAGTAGAAGAAGCTCCAGAGGCTCCGGTAGTATCAGACCCTAACAAGCCAATGAGTCCGGAAGAGATAGCGGCGTTAATAGCAGGAAATGTGGAGAAACCAGTTCCGGAAGAACCCGTAGTAGAAGAAGTAAAAGTAGAAGAAGCTCCAGAGGCTCCGGTAGTATCAGACCCTAATAAGCCAATGAGTCCGGAAGAAATAGCGGCATTAATAGCAGGAAATGTGGAGGAGCCAATTCCAGAAGAACCAGTAGTAGAAGAAGTAAAAGTGGAAGAAGCTCCAGCGGCTCCGGTAGTATCAGACCCTAACAAGCCAATGAGTCCGGAAGAGATAGCGGCATTAATTGCAAATATGTAAGAAAAAGATGTTTCAGATTATTTCTGAAACATCTTTTTTAATTTATAGAAAAGGCCTTGTTACGCTAAAGGTATATGGTTTTCCTATAAATTAAAACGCTCTGTGCAGGATGCACACGCACGCCAGAGGGAGAAGTCGCAGAGGCGACGCGGCGCAGCAAAGCGTCTTCCCCCTCAAGATTGGGGAGGGCACTGAAAAAGTAGATAGTACCGTCCGTGTTTGATATAATGTATATATCAAATACAGGCGGTGCTTTTATGGTAGATCAACAACAAAAATTGGTATTAAGTCCATACATGGAAATATATGAATTGGTGGTTCCTAAGGACAATCTTCTTCGGAAGATAAAAGAATTAGTAGATTTTGGGTTTATTCAGGATGAATTAATGGATAAATATTGTCTTGATAATGGACGTAATGCAGTTCCACCGGTTCGTATGTTTAAATATCTGCTTCTAAAATCAATCTATGATTTATCAGATGTTGATATTGTAGAACGTTCCAAGTATGATATGTCTTTTAAATACTTTCTGGATATGGCACCAGAGGAAACAGTCATAAACCCCAGTTCGTTGACAAAATTTCGTAAACTGAGATTAAAAGATATGGCACTTTTGGATCTGCTGATTGCCAAAACAGTTCAGATTGCATTAGACAAAGGAATTATAAAGTCAAAGTCTATTATTGTTGATGCTACACATACAAAATCAAGATACAATCAAAAGACCCCACGGCAGGCACTTCAGGAGCAATCAAAAAAACTCCGCCGTAGTATTTATGAGGTGGACGAAACAATAAAAGACCAGTTTCCGGCTAAAAATACAGAAGATTTGCTTGATAAAGAGCGGAACTATTGTAAACAGCTTATTTCTATCATAAAGGAAAATAAAACTATATGTAGCTATCCTAAAGTGCATGAGAAACTGAACTTATTGGAAGAGACTGTCAATGATGACCTTGTACATTTGGAAGTATCAAAGGATGAGGATGCAAAAATAGGGCATAAAACGGCAGATACCTCCTTTTTCGGATATAAAACACATATAGCCATGACGGAAGAACGAATTATCACAGCAGCCACAATCACCAGTGGTGAGAAAACGGATGGGAAAGAATTATCTTCTCTGGTACAAAAAAGCAGAAACGCAGGAATGAATCTTGAAACGGTCATTGGTGATAAGGCATATTCAAGCAAAGAAAATATTGATGCTGCAAAAGAAAATCATTATGAACTAATTGCCAGACTAAACAGTATCATTACGCAAGGTAACCGTACAAAGCCGGATGAATTCGAATTTAACAAAGATGCAGGAATGTATCAGTGTAAAGCAGGCCATTTGGCAATCCATAAATATTTAGATAAACGAAAAACAGAGGGAAAGAATCCGCGAATGTCATATTTCTTTGATATCGAAAAATGTAAAAGATGCCCGTACAGAGATGGCTGCTACAAAGAAGGGGCAAAAAAGAAGACCTACACAGAAACTATCATTTGCGATTCACATAGTGAACAGGCTCAATTTCAGGAAACAGAATACTTCAAGGAAAAAGCAAAAGAACGTTATAAGATAGAGGCCAAAAACAGCGAGTTAAAACACCGACATGGTTATGATATTGCGTCATCATCAGGTCTTATTGGCATGGAAATGCAGGGGGCAATGGCTATATTTGCGGTGAATCTCAAGCGAATTATTAAGTTGATAAACGAAAAATAATGGAAGTCCTGGTTCAAAATAAGGCATTAAAAATAGAAAACACGAAAAAATCCACCAGAAAAATTTGAGTCTGGTGGATTTTACGTTTTACTAAAAAACAAAATTTTAAAACCTATGTTTTTCAGTGCCCTCAGATTGGGGGCAGGGGAGTTGAGAGTGGCGAAGCCACGTTGTTCTATTTTTTGCGGATCCCAAACTCATGCTTTTTCATGCGAGCATGAAACGCATGACCTTTTGACCCTGGTATTATCATTATCTGGGTGTCAAAATATGGTCTGGATAGGCGGAACGTACGGAGAGGTTTTCATTGTTTGGGGTGTATAGTTATGTTACAATATAAAGTAAATTTTTAGTTTGCCAATGGAACGATAAGCCATCTTTTGAGAATGGTATTCAACTTAAAGATATGGTCTATTTGAGCAAGAAATGATAAAGGAGGGTTTTTATGATTAGTGGTTTAAGTCATATAACTTTTGTTGTAGAAGATTTGGAGCGGTCAGCCGTGTTTTTGATGAAAATTTTTGACGCAAAAGAAGTTTATTCAAGTGGAAATAAAACTTTTTCGATTTCAAAAGAGAAGTTTTTTCTAATAAATGATTTATGGGTTTGCATAATGGAAGGTAATCCGCTTGCGGAGCGTACCTATAATCATATTGCATTTCAAATTCAAGAAGATGAAATAGAAGATTATCTATTGAGAATTAAGGACATGGGGTTAGAGATAAAGCCGGAACGTCCGCGGGTGTCTGGTGAAGGTCGTTCCATTTATTTTTATGATTTTGACAATCATCTTTTTGAATTACATACAGGAACGCTTAATGAGCGATTACATCGATACACCAAAGGTAAATAAAAATAGAAAAATGCATATAATAAGAAAAAGTATGTTGGTGTCATATGAAGCGAAAAAAAACAATAAAACAAAAATTAACAGAGGTGGCGTATGAAAAGCCGTCGATGCAGAAAAAGGCAATAAATCTTCAAAAAGGCGTGAAAGAAGTAAATGATATACTAAATGGAAAAAAATAAGACAAAAAATGACGAAAAAAAACACCATCCTCGTGCTCATTTGTCATCGAAAACAGTGCTTTTGTAAGTGCGCCTCCAGGGGCTCGAACCCTGGACACCCTGATTAAGAGTCAGGTGCTCTTCCAACTGAGCTAGAAGCGCTTATCATATGTTAGTGTTAATTATTAACGCAAAATTTATTATATAATAGTCTAATAAATAATGCAAGAACTTTTTTATAAAAACTTAAGAATTTTTATGTTCTTGACAGCATATAGAGAAGAGGGTAAAATTGTACTATCTGAATAATACAAGAGGAGGAACTATATGAAAAAGGCAATAAGAAATATTATTATAGCATTTTTAGTTGTACTGGCGTTATTTATTTACTATTATATTACGCTTCCGGCTATTAATGTGCATTCCGTTGGAACCGGATTTTTGACAGTTGAATAAGATAAAAACCTCTGAAAGCCTTGATATGGCTTTATTTTTTTGTAAATTTTTACATCTATTTATTGCACAATGCTGCACAATGTGTTATAATAGAGGGTATTAAGGAGGTGTTTTATTTTGAGACTTCAGGTTGTTAAATCAAAAAATGCTGCATCCTTATATATAGTTAAGTCTATATATGAGAACGGTAAGCGTTCTTCAAAAGTTGTAGAAAAACTTGGTAC
>CAZUKR010000137.1:0-6110 GCA_964620885.1 uncultured Eubacterium sp. | reverse complement strand
TTGAACCATATCGTTCATTTACCTTTTGAGAAATCACCACATAATTTAGCCCTTCAAAAAATCCCCATATTACTGCAATCAATAGATAACCTAAGATATTCAGTGGAAAAGAAGAGTTAAGTATATCAGTTGTTAAAAACATTCCTTCAAAGACAATATATAGAACAGCAGATGCAAAGCATATCGATAATATAATCTTTAAATTTCTTCCAGCCTGTCGCTGGTATTCCGTCAAATGTTTCATATTCTATCCCCCAGTTTGTATATCTACTAGAGAGATTATATAATAAGCAATTCCCAAAGTCACGTTTTATGTCAGCAAAGACATCACACAAAAAACACACTTTTTTCCATAAATTAACACATTTCATTTCTAAAATAGAACAGGAGACATTAGAGAAAATTTGCAGGGAGGAATAAAAGTGATTGAAATTACACATCTGACCAAAAGATATGGAAAACAGGTGGCAGTGGATGATTTAAGCCTTACCGTGGAAAAAGGAAAAATATATGGATTCCTTGGGCTAAACGGTGCTGGTAAATCCACCACAATGAACATGATTACCGGATATCTGGGAGCAACATCCGGAGAGGTGAAAATCAATGGGTTTGATATCTTAAAACAGCCTCAGGAGGCAAAAAAATCCATTGGTTATCTGCCGGAACAACCTCCATTGTATATGGAAATGACAGTAGAGGAATATATGGAATTTGCAGCGGAGCTGAAAAAAATTCCAAAGGCAGAGCGGAAAGAGGCCGTAAAAAATGCTATGGAAATGATTGGAGTTGCGCCAATGGGACATAGACTGATACGAAATCTTTCCAAGGGATATAAACAGAGAGTGGGAATGGCACAGGCAATTCTGGGGTTCCCAGAGATTATTATTCTGGATGAACCAACAGTAGGGCTGGATCCCAAACAGATGATAGAAATCAGGGAACTGATAAAGAAGATGGGAGAGGACCATACGATAATATTAAGCTCCCACATCCTGTCTGAAATTAGTGCTATATGCGATCATATTTTTATCATTTCCAAAGGAAAGCTGGTGGCAAGCGATACTACAGAAAACCTGACAGCCAGAATGCACAGTGGAATGGAACTTACTCTGGAGGTAAAAGGCCCAGAGGAGGATGTCAGAAAAGCAGCAGAAAATCTTTTTGACGTACATAGCATACAGATAGAACCGGAACATGAAGAAGGAATCTGTAAGGTAGTTCTGGAAGGAGAAAAGAATGCAGATATTCGGGAACAGGTATTTTACGCTTTTGCAGAGGCAGAGCTTCCTATTTTCAGTATGTGTACCAGTGGAAAATCCCTGGAGGATATTTTCTTGAAACTGACTGGCGAAGGAGGAGAGCAGTAATGTGGGCAATTTATAAAAGAGAAGTAAGGTCGTTTTTCCAGTCAGTTATCGGCTGGTTATTTCTGGCAGCAATATTAGGGCTGTTTGGCTTGTATTTTTATGTATATAATCTCGCTTACGGGTCCCCGTATTTTTCTAATACCTTATCTGCAACCACAGTAATTATGCTGATTGCAGTGCCAGTACTTACCATGCGCGTCCTGGCAGAAGAACGGAAAGGAAAAACAGATCAGCTTGTATTGACATCACCCGTTTCAGTAGGAAATGTGGTAATGGAAAAATATCTTGCATTGGCTACGGTATTTTCCATTGCAGTAGCGGTAATGGGAGTTACTCCGTTATTCCTGCGGATATTTGGGGAAGTACCTTTGAAAGAATGTTATACGGCTATGCTGGGCTACTGGCTCTTTGGCATGACGTGTATTGCCATTGGTACCTTCATTTCTTCACTGACAGAAAGTCAGGTGATTGCAGCAGTACTCACCTTTGCAGTTTTGTTTTTGGGATTTATGATGAGTGGAATTACTCAGGTAATTTCTTCTACCGGAAATATAATAACCAGGATTTTAAACTGCTTTAATCTAACGGAAGGAATGAACAGCTTTTTTCAGGGATGCTTTGATGTAAAAGCATTGATATATTATATTTCATTAATAGGACTATTCCTGTTTTTCACCACTCAGTCCATTCAGAAAAGACGTTGGAGCATGAGTACAAGAAAATTAAAACTGGGTGCATTTAGTACAGGGATGATTGCAGCAGCACTGGCAGCGGCAGTAGTGCTAAATCTGGCGGCATCCCAACTGCCGGAAAAAATAGCGTCTATAGATGTAACTTCAGAGAAGCTGTATTCCATTACAAAGGACACTGAAAAGATGCTGGATAAAATAAAAGAGGATATTACTATATACGTTCTTGCCAAGAAGGAGAATCAGGACAGTAATCTGGAACAAACATTAAAACGGTATGAAGACTATTCCAGCCACATTACAGTGGAGTATAAAGATCCGGCAGTGTCTCCGTCTTTTTATAGGAAATATACAGATACAGCCCTAACAAATAATAGTGTGATTGTGGCAGGGAAAAACCGCTCAAAGACAATTGATTATAATAATATGTATGAATACACTACAGATTACACCACATACCAGCAGAGTGTTTCCGGATATGATGGAGAGGGACAGATTACCAGCGCTATTTCCTATATAACTAGTGAAAATACCTCTGTTATGTATGCGGTTACAGGACATAACGAATATTCCCTGTCGGGGACCTTTACCGATGCACTGGAGAAGCAGAATGTAGAGCTGAAGACTTTAAGTCTGGTAGAAAATGAGGCTATTCCGGAAGATGCAGCATGTATTTTTCTGCTGGCACCGGAAAAAGATTATTCAGAAGATGATGTAAATAAGATATTTGCTTATTTAAAAAATGGTGGAAAGGCAGTAGTTGCATCCAATTATGCAGAAGAAGATTTGAGTAATTTTAATAAGATTTTAGAGAAGTATGATGTAACCATTGAAGACGGTATTGTAGTAGAGAACAATACCCAGAACTATTATCAGAGTCCCTACTATCTGCTGCCGGATATAGGCTCTGATACAGCAACCGCAAATACCCTTGATGGATATATTTTTGCACCATTTTCTCAAGGCTTATCCTATCCGAAGCAGGAAGAGGACGAAGAGAGCAGTAACGGAATCACATATACTTCCCTTCTGACCACCTCTGAGGATTCCTTTTCCAAACAGGATGTAGGCACAGCGGATGATTTTTCCAAAGGAGAAAATGACGTAGATGGTCCATTTGCCGTGGGACTGCATGTATCAAAGGAAGCAGAGAAAGAGGGCGCAGAGAGTACGGAACTGTATGTATTTGGCGGAGCAAATATCTTTACGGATGGAGCCAGTGAGCAGGTATATGGAAATAACCTGACATTTTTCACAGGAATTACTTCTCAATACACAGATGGCGAGGCAGAAAGTGTCATTCCGGTAAAGGCTTATGAAGTTTCTACATTGGTATTAAATCAGACAGTAATAATTGCAGGAATGCTGATTATGATGATTGCAGTTCCAGTCATTTTACTGGGGACCGGTATTGTTATCTGGGTAAGAAGGAGAAAAAGGTAATGGATGGACAGAAAAAGCAGTTTATAGGAATCTGCCTTTTAGTAGTACTTTGTCTGGCTGCTTACTTTGGATTGAAACTTTACAATACAAAAAGTGCAGAAAAAGAGCAGGCAGAGGCCGACAGCAAGAAAATAGAAGCAGTTAACATAGACAGTGACAAGGTACAATCATTTTCCTATCAATTAGAAGGCACTGCAATTACATTTGAAAAGGAAGAAGATGTCTGGTATTATCAGCCGGACCACAGCATTAAGATTGATCAGGATAAAATAAAAGAAATGCTGCAGGCAGTAACTGATGTTACGGCAGATGAAAAGCTGGAGGAGGTAAAGGATAACAAAGAATATGGATTTGATCGTCCATTGAATATCCTGACCTTTGAAATGGAAGACGGTACAAGAACCATAACGATTGGAATGAAAAATGACATTACCAGCCAGTATTATATTATGGATAATAATTCAGAAGCTATATATAGTAGATAAAGATTTAGAAACACCATTTTCCAAGAGTCTGGAAGATATGAAAGCCACGGAAAAAGAAGATACATCAGAAAATAAGTAACATAAAAGGAACGTACGTTTGCAGCGTGCGTTCCTTTTTTTGGGTAAACTTCATGAAACAGCATAGCATAAAGAAGAAAATAAGTCTAGTATTATATAATTTTTTTTGTTATCCTTACAAAGCAGAAGAAAGGAAGAGGAGGAAGAAAGCATATGAAACTGGAACAGGAACATTTTGACAGATGTCGGAAAGTAATTCGGGAAAATATCGTTATTTATGAGCAGAAGGCAGAGGAAGGTAAAAAAGAAACAGAGGAATTGTATGCGGCCGTAACCTCCGGAAATGTGGAACTTTATAATCAGCTGATTGTAAGTAAGGATATGCAGGAACATAATGAAAATATGCTGCGCAAGAATAAAGCAGCCTGGACGAAGCCTTATTTTGGCAGGATAGATTATAATGAAACAGAAAGCGGACAGAACGAAAGCCTGTATATTGGGAAAAATGGAGTTACCAGAAATAAGACGGACGTTGTGGTGATTGACTGGAGAGCACCGGTGTCTACGCTGTATTATGAAAATGAACTGGGGGACGGAAGCTATAGCGTGCCGGATATTGGAAAGATTTCCGTAGATTTGCAGCTCAAAAGGACTTTTGATATCAATGAAGGAAGGCTGCTGGGATATTATGACAATGACACTGCGGCTACTGATGAACTGCTGGTAAAGTATTTGTCTCAGAATAAGGATGTAATTCTTGGTGATATCATCTCCACCATACAAAAAGAACAGAACGAAATTATCAGAGAATCTCCATTTACCAACGTAATTGTACAAGGAGTAGCCGGAAGCGGAAAAACCACCGTTGCCATGCATCGCATTTCCTATATTCTATATAATTACGAGAAACGATTTACGCCGGGGGAATTTTGTATTATTGGAAGCAACGACATGCTGCTGAATTATATTACAAGTGGTCTGCCGGAGTTAGATGTGCATCATGTAAAGCAAAAGAGAATGGATGTGTTTTTCTGTGAGCTTCTGGGAAAAGACTGGAAGAAAAAGTATACCATAGCAGAACCCCAGGAACAGGAAGCCTTTAAGAGTAAGATGGCATTTATCAGGGAATTAGAAGAGTATCTTTTAAAGGTACAGGACAGGCTTATTCCATGTGTTTCGGTGAAAGATTCAGAGCTGGGAATAATCCTTTCCAAAGAAAGTATTGCAACAACATTAAGTGAAAATAGAAATGCTTCACTACATCAGTTGTGCCGGCTCTTAAATGAGAGAATAAAAGGAAGAATACGATTTTTAGTGCCGGAGGACAGCCAGGAATATTGCAAATCCAAAATAAAAGAGTATCGGGGATATTTTAAACTGGAAGCAGCTCAAAAGAATATATTGAAAATATATCAGAAGTTTATGAATGAATATAGTCAGAAGCATCAGATAGAGCTGGAGGAATGGCAGGAGAGAAGTAAAAAAGGAATATTTGACGTATATGATGCGGCAGCACTTGCCTTGATTCAGAAAAGGATTTCAGAAAAAGATATGCAGGATGAATATGGACAGATTATGATAGATGAGGCGCAAGACTTTGGTTCCATGATATACTATGTATTAAGCAAGGTGCTGTATGGATGCTATTTTACCATTATGGGAGATGTATCCCAGAACATTAATTATGCCACAGGAATCAATGACTGGTCTGATGTAACAGAGGAAGTTTTTCAGCCAGAAAAAAGGAAATTTTGTATATTGGCCAAAAGCTACCGAAACACCGTTGAAATATCTGAGTATGCAGGACATGTACTGGAGAAGGCTTCCTTTGGCAGATATAAAATCCAGCCTGTAATACGTCATGGTAGAAATGTGGAATTTTATCAGACAAAAGAAACAGCACAAAAGACGATGGAAGTAATAGAACAGGTACAGGAAAGAGGATACGATACAGTAGCCGTAATCTGTAGAACAAGTGAGGAAGCCCATGAGGCCCAAAAACAGCTTCAGTCTCTGATGGGAAAAGAAGGGGAGGAAGAACAGGAATTTCGAAAAGGGGTTATGGTATTACCCATTGAACTTACCAAAGGACTGGAATTTGACGCCGT
>CAZUKR010000136.1:4676-6213 GCA_964620885.1 uncultured Eubacterium sp. | reverse complement strand
CAGGAAAAGGAAGAATTTCTTAGAATGTTTATTCCCAAAATAGATAACTGGTCTGTCTGTGACAGCGTTTGTGCCACCATTAAGCTGGCAAAGGAACAGCCGGTAGAAATGTGGGAGTTTTTACAGGAATATCTTCATTCAGAAAAAGAATTTGAGATTCGGTTTGGTCTGGTACAATTGCTGGATTATTATGTAAACCAGGAATATCTTTACAGGGTATTGAAGGAAATAGACAGCATTAATAGTGAAGAATATTATGTGCAGATGGCACAGGCATGGGCTGTATCTATCTGCTACCGGGAATTCCCTGAGGAAACTATTCCTTTTTTAAAAGAGAATCATTTGAATGATTTTACACATAATAAATCATTACAGAAAATAACAGAATCACTCAAAACAGGAAAAGAACAAAAGGAATATATCAGATCCTTAAAGAGATAATCCATTGACTAGAATCGTATAAAACTTTATAATAAAAATAATATCGGGCATTTTGACCCGAACAGAAAGAGGTGACATAATGGTTGAATTAGACCAGTTCAAAACAATATTGAACACATTAAAAGAGCCGTTAGTTGAAGTGAGGGATTCACTTTGACCTGGCTAACAAAGAAAAAAAGATCCAGGAATTAGAACGTGAGATGGAGGCTCCTGATTTCTGGAATAATACAGAAGTTTCCCAGATTAAGATGAAAGAGCTGAAAAGCTACAAAAATGATGTAGAGACCTATGAGCAGCTGAACCAGCAGTATGCTGATATAGAAACATTACTGGAAATGGGGTATGAAGAAAATGATGCCTCTCTCATTCCAGAGATACAGCAGGAGTTGGAAGAATTTCAGCAGACCTTTGACAATATCAGAATCAGGACATTATTATCAGGTGATTATGATACAGACAGTGCAATCGTATCCCTCCATGCTGGAGCAGGAGGAACGGAGTCCTGCGATTGGAATTCCATGCTCTACCGGATGTACAAACGCTGGGCAGAAGATAAGGGATATGATGTAGAGGTGCTGGATGCCCTGGATGGAGATGAGGCAGGCATCAAATCCATCACATTTGAAGTACGGGGAGAAAACGCCTATGGCTATCTGAAGTCAGAAAAGGGTGTACACAGGCTGGTGCGTATTTCGCCTTTTAATGCGGCGGGAAAGCGTCAGACGTCCTTTGCGTCCTGCGATGTAATGCCGGATATTGAAAAAGATATTGATATTGAAATAAAAGATGATGAATTACGGATTGATACTTATCGTTCCAGTGGAGCAGGGGGACAGCATGTCAATAAAACCTCTTCGGCGATTCGTATTACCCATCTTTCCACAGGAATTGTGGTACAGTGCCAGAATGAGCGTTCTCAGCATATGAATAAGGATAAGGCAATGCAGATGTTAAAGGCAAAGCTTTATTTATTAAAACAAGAAGAAAATGAGAAGAAGGCAGCAGATATTCGTGGTGAAGTGACAGATATCGGATGGGGCAACCAGATTCGCTCCTATGTAATGCAGCCTTATACTATGGTAAAAGATCATAGAAC
>CAZUKR010000136.1:3063-4576 GCA_964620885.1 uncultured Eubacterium sp. | reverse complement strand
CAGTGGCTTGAGGTGATTGAACCGGATGATATGGGAGAAAGAACCGTATTTACCAGAGGGGTTAAGATTCGAAAAGGACAGAATACCAAAGGAACAGACCATACCATAAGCAATGGTTCTATTATACATGTGTATGATAACCAGTATATGATGTTGATAGATGGGGGGAAAATTGTTGATTATGTGGCAGAACCGGGATATTACAAGGTAGATAATTCATCTATGCCTTCTATATTTAATGGGCAGCTGAAGGATTCCGTAATCGAATCATTCAAACGTTTTCAATTTTCAGGTCAGACACCAGGCAAGCAACAGGTATTTTTCATTAATCTACAGGAGATTAAGGGAATCAAATTCGGAACAAGAAATCCCATCAACTATTTTGACTGCTTTTATAATGCAGAGTTATTTCTGCGTACCCATGGTACTTATTCCATCAAAATTACAGATCCGGTAAGGTTTTATCAGGAAGCGATTCCAAGAAATGCAGGGCATGTGGAAATTGAAGACATCAACGAACAGTATATCTCTGAATTCTTAGAGGCACTTCAGTCCGCCATTAACCAAATGTCGGCAGACGGGGTAAGAATCTCCTTTGTATCTTCTCAGACACGTCAGCTGGGGAAATATATGGCGGATACTCTGGATGAAGAATGGAGTGAGATGCGGGGGATGGAGATTCAGGCAGTGGGAATTGCCGGACTTGATTATGATGAGAAGTCCAGAGAATTAATAGATACCCGTAACGAAGGAGCCATGTTAAGTGACCCTACCATAAGAGAAGGATATATTCAGAAAAATATTGCGGAGGGCTTAAAGGCAGCAGGTTCCAATGCTAACGGCTCCATGGCAGGATTTATGGGAGTGGGTATGGGCATGCAGGCAACAGGTAATATGATGGGAACCGCATCGGCAACCAATATGCAGCAAATGCAGATGCAGCAGGGAAACCCGGTACCATCCTTTGTAAAAGAGCAGCAGGCAGCAGAATGGAACTGTGAATGCGGGGCTGTGAATACTGGAAAGTTCTGTTCAGAATGCGGAAATGGAAAGCCGGCAGAAAGCGGAGGATGGACTTGTGAATGCGGAAGCATAAATACCGGAAAATTCTGTTCAGAATGTGGAAAAGGCAAACCGGCAGAAAGTGGAGAATGGACTTGCCCATGCGGAAGTATAAATACTGGAAAATTCTGCTCAGAATGTGGAGAACCAAGAGCATAGTCACAGAATAAAGGAGAGAGCTCATGGCTGTTTTAAGTTATAAATGTCCCAACTGTGGCGGAGAACTGATTTTTGACCCCAATACTCAGAAGTACAAGTGTGAATATTGTTTTACCGATGTTTCACAAGAGAGGCTGGACACATTAAAACCTGCTCAAAGCAGTGAGAAAAAAGCGGAAAATTACGATACAGATAGTAAAGCGGTGTTTTATCAATGCCCAAGCTGTGGTGCAGAGATTGTAACAGAAGAGACCACAGCGGCAACCTTCTGTTACTACTGCCATAATCCGGT
>CAZUKR010000136.1:0-2963 GCA_964620885.1 uncultured Eubacterium sp. | reverse complement strand
GAAGAATTCCATATGGGTTATTTATCAGGTTTTTTGGCTGAAAAGCGTGATATAGAAGAAAAGGAGCTTTCAGTGGCTGTGAGGCAGGAAGCAGACGAATACGGACAAAAAATTCTGCGTGGTACGGTAAAAGGTTATTCCTCTGTGTCTGTAAAAAGCTGTCATTTAAACCGGCAGAAAGAAAATTGGGATTATATTATGCTTCCGGTCTGGACAGTAACCTATAAAGGACGGGATCAAAAAACGTATTATTACTCTATGAATGGCCAGAATGGAAATGTATATGGAGAACTTCCGATTGATTATAAAAAGGTATGGGGACTGGGTGGAATTATTTCTGCAATAGTGCTTGTGCTTGGATTGATTGGAGGGTATCTGGTATGGTAAAAAATAAGAAATGCAGAATCATGCTGGTGTTGCTTTTTGCGGTGCTTTTTGGATGGGGTGTAAGTGCAGAAGGATATGCAAAGGAGCATAATTATCAGCTTACGGATCAGGCAGGGCTTCTGGAAGAAAAAGAAGCTTCTGAAATAGAGCGCAAAATTGAAGCTTTGGAGCAAAAGAGCGGATGGGATGTTATGGCAGTTACCACCGATGATGCAGAGGGCATGGACAGTACCTATTATGCAGAAAAGTGGTTTGATGATAACACAATCAGTGATGACGGCATTATCTGTCTTATTGATATGGATAACCGGGAAATTGTATTGAGAACCTTTGGAGAAGCCATTACATACCTGAATGACGATAGAATCGATAATATTTTAGACAATGCTTACCAGCCATTAAGCCGGGAAGAATATGCCGGGGCTTTGGAAGAAACATTGGATGGAACAAAAAAGTATTATGAGAAAGAAACCGGTTCTGAGGGTATTACCCCCATAGAAGTACTTGGGGCAGCAGTAGCAGCACTGGTGGCTGGTGGAATAACAGTGGGAGTTGTGATTGGTTCCTATCGATTGAAATTCGGCGGATATAAATATCCTATTGAAAAAAATGGGAGTGTAAAATTGAGAAAGGAAGAAGATACCTTCCTTAACCAGTTTGTGACCCACAGACACATCCCCCGGACGGATAATAGCAGTGGAGGTGGAAAGAGCACAGTACATAAGGGAGCCGGGGGACGCACCTCCGGTGGTGGAAGCAGAAAGTTTTAGTAATAAAATGTAAAAAGGTGTTGCATTGAAATAGTAAATATGCTAATATCTTTGCTATGAGCACAAATGTATTTCGCGGGCAAACACGCCGGGAGGGCAAAATGGAAGAGAAGACAAAATATTTTGTTTTGAAGAAAAAAGCCGTTCCAGAGGTATTGTTGAAAGTGGTTGAAGCAAAGAAACTTTTAGAATCAGGGCGGGCTGAATCTGTCCAGGAAGTAACAGACATGGTAGGAATCAGCAGAAGCTCTTTTTATAAGTATAAGGATGACATTTTTCCATTTCATGACAATGCCAAAGGTAAGACCATTACTATGGTAATCCAGATGGATGACGAGCCGGGACTGTTATCGGTAGTATTGCAGATTGTGGCAGATTTTCATGCCAACATCCTGACGATTCATCAGAGTATACCGGTAAATGGAATTGCCTCTCTGACGTTAAGTGTCGATGTGCTGCCGGATACAAAAAATGTATCCGAGATGGTGGAAAACATTGAACAACGAGAAGGCATTCATTATTTAAAAATATTAGCTAGGGAGTGACGATATGATTAAGATTGCGATTTTAGGATACGGAACCATTGGTTCAGGTGTAGTAGAAGTATTACAGACAAACAAAGAAAGTATTGCCAAACGTGCAGGGGATGAGATTGAAGTAAAATATATCTTAGATTTAAGAGATTTCCCAGGAGATCCAATGGAAGATAAAGTAGTCCATGACTATGATATCATTGTTAATGATGAAGAAGTTCAGGTAGTAGTAGAGGCTATGGGCGGGGTTGAACCAGCTTATACCTTTGTAAAGAAAGCATTGCTGGCAGGAAAAAATGTAACAACCTCCAACAAGGCATTGGTTGCAAAGCATGGCGCAGAACTTCTTGCAATTGCAAAAGAGCAGAATATTAACTTCTTATTTGAAGCAAGCGTAGGAGGCGGTATTCCAATTATTCGTCCGCTGAATTCTTCTCTTACTGCAGATGAAATTGAAGAAGTTACCGGTATTTTAAACGGTACAACCAACTACATGTTAAGTAAGATGACATTTGAAGGGCTGGAATTTGACGATGTATTAAAAGATGCGCAGTCAAGAGGATATGCAGAAGCAGATCCAACAGCAGATATTGAAGGACATGATGCATGCCGTAAGATTGCGATTTTAACATCTTTGGTATGTGGACAGCAGGTAGATTTTGAAGAAATCTATACCGAAGGAATTACTAAAATTACAGCAACAGATATTAAGTATGCCAAGGCAATGGGTAGAGTAATCAAGCTTCTTGCTACAAGCAAAAAGGTAGATGACAGTTATTATGCTATGGTAGCACCCTTTATGCTGTCACAGCAGCACCCATTGTTCAGTGTAAACGATGTATTCAATGCAATTTTCGTACATGGTAATGTACTTGGTGATGCCATGTTTTACGGAAGCGGAGCAGGAAAGCTTCCCACTGCCAGTGCTGTAGTTGCAGATATCGTGGATATTGCAAAACATTTAAATAAAAACATTCTGATTTCCTGGAGTTCTAAGAAACTGAATCTGATTGACTGCAATAGGGCAGAAAGCCGTTTCTTTGTGAGAACAACAGAAACGGAAAAAGCAGCGAAGGCTGTATTTGATGATGTGGAATTCATTAAGGTTCCTGAAATAACTGGAGAAATTGCATTCCTGACAGGAGTAATGTCAGAAGAAGAATTTGCAAACAAGGCTGCTGAATTAAAGAATATTCTTCAGCGGATTCGTGTGGAATAGAGGTTTGAGAATGAAATATGTAATTGTGTTAGGAGACGGCATGGCAGACTTCCC
>CAZUKR010000135.1:0-6245 GCA_964620885.1 uncultured Eubacterium sp. | reverse complement strand
CTTCTGCATATACTGTTAACAGTAGAACAGGAGGTTTTTTTATGGAGAATATAAGTGCCGGTACATATAATATCTACAAAGATATCAGTGCAAGAACCAATGGAGATATCTATGTTGGAGTAGTGGGGCCTGTACGGACTGGGAAATCGACTTTTATCAAACGATTTATGGACGTCATGGTACTGCCGGAAATGGAAGATGTAAATGACAGAGAGCGGGCTACAGACGAACTGCCCCAATCTGCCCAGGGTAAAACGATTATGACTACAGAGCCTAAATTTGTACCCAAGGAGGCGGCTCAAATTAAGTTGGGAGAAGATCTGGAAGTAAAAGTAAGATTAATTGACTGTGTAGGGTTTATGGTAGAGGGTGC
Source organism: uncultured Eubacterium sp. (assembly GCA_964620885.1). Classification (GTDB taxonomy): domain Bacteria; phylum Bacillota; class Clostridia; order Lachnospirales; family Lachnospiraceae; genus Petralouisia. Next base: position 5,872 of record CAZUKR010000135.1, on the reverse strand, counting down.
ATCGGGGCATTTGGAAGATGGCAGTGAACGTATGGTAAAGACACCCTGGTTTGATTATGAAGTACCGTTCACACAGGCAGCAGAAATTGGAACCCAGAAAGTAATAGGAGAGCATTCTAATATAGGAATTGTGATTACCACAGACGGAAGTATTACAGAATTGCCAAGGGAAAATTATATTTTCGCGGAAGAAAAAACAGTAGGACAGTTAAAAAAATTAGGAAAGCCATTTGTTCTTCTGCTGAATACCCAGAAGCCATACAGTACAGAAACCCAGAAATTATCGGAAGAACTGGCAGGAAAGTATGGAGTAACGGTATTGCCGGTAAACTGTGAGCAGCTTAGAAAAGATGATATTTACCGAATTCTTGAAAGTATTCTTTATGAATTTCCCATTGAACAGGTAGAATTTTATCTGCCAAAATGGGTGGAGATGCTGGAAAATTCTCATAAAATAAAGGAAAATATTATTGAAAATGCAAAGAAGATATTAAACCAGTTTACATATGCCAGGGATGCAAGAAATATCACGCTGAAGCCGGAGGGTGAGTTTATAAAACGGATGAAGCTGGATAAGATGGAATTGTCCAGAGGCAGGGTACAGATTGTATTTGATGTAGACGATAAATTCTATTACGAAAATATGAGCGAACTTACCGGAGTGCCTATTCAGGGAGAATACCAGCTGATTTCAATGATAAAAGATTTGTCGGGAATGAAGCGGGAGTACGATAAGGTAGGAAGCGCTATGGAGGCGGTGAAACATAAAGGATATGGAGTAGTTACCCCACAGCTGGCAGATATAGAAATTGAAGAGCCGGTATTGATTAAGCATGGAAGTAAGTATGGTGTGAAAATTAAGGCACAGTCCCCATCTATTCACATGATTAAAGCAAATGTAGAGACAGAGATAGCACCTATAATCGGAAGTGAAGAACAGGCCCAGGATCTTATTGGGTATATTAAAACCTCAAGAGATCAGGAGGAGGGTTTGTGGCAGACAAAAATTTTCGGCAAGTCCATAGGAGAACTGGTAGAAGATGGTATTCGGGGTAAAATCACCATGATGGACGATGAAAGTCAGTTAAAGCTGCAGGATACCATGCAGAAGATTGTAAATGACAGCAATGGTGGATTGGTCTGCATTATTATATAAGATTACAGGACAGTTACAGTGATTATATTGTAGCTGTCTTTTGGTATTTCATGAATACAGCTAGGGTAAAGTTTTTGTAGGATATTGATTAAAAAATAAAAAGAGAACACCACTTTGTGCTATGATTTTATCGACTAAGAAAAAATCGGTTACAAAGGCTGGTGCTCTCTATAATTAAAAGTATACAAGAGTTTGAAGAGGTTGGGGAAAAAATTTAGAAGAAGTATTAAAAACATTTGTAAAAGAGCCTCAAAAACAAGCTGAGTTTATTTATGGAATTACAGACAGTGTGATTCAACTAGGGCTTGATCTGATTGCTGAAACCTTTGAAGGCATGGAGGATCAGTTAAGGTCAAGTGGATACAGACGAAAAAAACGGGTTATAAGCAGACGGGATGAAACATTCCTTATTACAAGTTTTGGAACTGTTACCTATCATAAAACATTATTCAAAAACAAAGAAACGATACCAATGGCTGCAGGTGCAGAAGAACAAATCTATCTAAGTGAAGAAATGTTTCGAGCTGAAAGTAAGAGGTTGACGGAAGAGCAAAAATATGTAGAACGGATGACTCACAGGATGCCTGTACTAGAAGCGAAAAGGCATACCGAATTTAAAAAATATATTTGGGAATTGTAAAAAGAATAAGAAGTAGGTATAGTTGAAGCAAAAGTTAAATCTAACACATATCAAGGGAATTCTCTGCCCAATTAAATCCTACAGTAAATTTACGCTATCCTTAAGCGAGGTAATTATTGACGAAGATAATAACATAGTATATAATACAAACAAAATAAACGAATTATTTATATTAAAAATTGTTGATTTTATATGATATGAGATTAGAAATCAAGATTTTTAAGAAATAAAGATTCAAAATTCGGAGAACTTATACGAAAAAAGAGGGGAGGGTGCTTGCTTATGATTGTGAAAATATACTCATAAAACTGCATTGATATTATTTGGTTAGTTATGATAGTAGAATTATGGGAAAAAAGCTATTGCAATAACAGTAGGTACAAAAAATAGTGGTTTGGAAAGGGAACTTTAAAATGAAAAAAGCGAAAAAAATTTTTACTATTGCAATCTTAATAGGGCTTCTTGGAAGCCAAACTGTGTATGCATTTATAACTGAAGCAAAAACTTATAATGTAAAGAGCAATAAGATTGTTGAAATCCATACAGGCGGGGGACGTTTAAAACAAACAAAAAATTTAAAGAATAGAGGTACATGTTGGATTGCAACAAGCAATCAAACTATGTGGACGAATCCATCTGGAAGGTTAAATAATTCCACTTCGCCTACAGCGTGGGTTAGTTTGCCTAATGGTGCGGGTGTGAAATCAAGCATTAACAAGACTACAGGGCGAACATATACTTTGCAGCTCAAAGGTAGTGCTTTGCAAACAGGCACGGATTCACTGGATGCAAAAATGGATGCTGGATTATAAGAAGCTATAAAATTCAAGAGATTATATCTTAAGTTTTGATATAATCTCTTAAATTCGAATGAAGAAAGGAAGAATAAGAACATTGGTTTTAGAACAATTAAAATGCTATTGGCGCTCAAAATTTAATTTTATTTTAATGATTCTTCCGATTTTAGGGATTCTTCCCAGCCTTTGGGGGGATTATATTGAAAAACAAGAATTTGTACAAATGTTAGGCAAAGCTGCTTCAAATGCTGATATTGAATATTTAACCATGATGGTCAAAAGTTTTACCGGCCTATTATCCTTTGAACGTTTGTTTTTCCTTAACTCTTCCTTTTTTCTAATATTTTGGATGATTTTAATGATTGGTATGGGTATACATATTGGTGGGCAGACATTTTCAGCACTGCAAACAGGTTATGGTAATATCATTATGGTACGAATGAAATATAAGGATTATATAAGAAAAACCTTACTCGCTCAATGCATATATTTGTTTACTTTTTTTTGCTGTATTTTTATTATTATATTTATTGGGTTTTTGCTTTGGGGTGGCGGAGGATTTCAAGTGCCATATATTTCATCGTTGCGGGAAATTGGACAGGAGTATGGACCGGTATTAGATATCAGTATTGCCCGATATGTCTTAACACTGCTGGGACTAGTTCTATATTCCATTATTTGTATGATTCCTTTAATTTTTATTTCAACGCTAAGCCCAGTTTTTTTGAAAAATAAATTTATCATACAATTTTTACCTATTTTTGTTTTGATAGGTGGATATATGTTTGGATTTTTGTTTGGAAACATCAATCAAACACTCAGTTATATTGTACGCCAATTTATTTTTGAACATGCATTAACTAATTTAACTACCCTTATTTCCCCAAATCGTGTTCCAGTAGATTTTTCGGCAATGGAATCTATTATTTATGCCATTCTCTATCCACTTATGCTAATCATTGTGTCTTTTATTTTGTATAAGAAAAATGTTAGCAAACTAGGGAAGGATTACTTATCATGAGAACTATTATAAAGAATGAATACAGAATAATCCTTTGGGGAGGGTTCTATTTTTCTTTTATCTATATGGCATATAATGTATCGGTTAGGATGCAAGGGAAAGATTTTATTGAATTTTTGTATGGAAATCTATTTGAACTACAAAAATATTTCTGGGATATATCTTTTGTTTTTTACATATATTTGTTTATTTTAAAGAAACCTTTTGCTTCGTCAATGTTTGTATCAAGATGTAAACAAAATTATTTTACCTATGTGATTAGGTATGGTATACGTATATGTGGATTTTATCTTGTTTATACGTTTCTTCTTTTTTACGCAATGCCCATTCTGTCCGGCTTACCAATAACAATAAATGGGACTATCATTTTCCGATTTTTGAGCTTGTTTTCATTTTTATTTACTCTGTACCTTTGCTATTTATTTTTGTTAATTAGATCGAATAGGCAAATGCAGAGTTTGTTAGCTGGATTGGGAATAAATTTACTTGTTCTGATGTTTTACCACGTGCTTGGTGCAGTTGACAATGAGCTTTCAATGAGATTGGGTAATTTTCTGATTGCGTCATATCCTGGGTTGGCTGTATGTATGTTATTGCTCATAGCACTTACAGTGAGACGAAAGGAATGGTTAGACGATGAAAAATAAGATAAAATTATTCTTATTCATACTACTATTTCATCTCGTTGTTTTAAATGATACGAATAACCCGCTTTTAAATATTGAGTTTTTGATGCAAGGAATAATCGTTAACCCATTTGATGAAACACTAGAATTTATTTTGTATCACTATGTACTAAATCTAGGACTTATGATTTTGCTTATTTCAACAGTTTTTCAAGCTATTTCACAAACATTTGAGATGAGAGATTATATCATTACGCGTTGTGGAAACTTAAATTTTAAGTTTATATTGCTGAAAGTAGCCTTAAAAAATATTTTTACAATATTGATAATTAAGCAAATTATATATTTAATGTTTTTTGTATACACAAAATCATTTACCATGTTTTATTTCTACGATATGGGCTCAACTTTTTTAACACTAATAATGCTTGCCCAGTGCTTCAGTTTATTTAAGTTGCATGGAGCGAAAGACAAGATTCCTCTGTTTATTATTGTTGGGATAAATATGATTAGTCAAATGTTATCATATGAACATTATATTTTCTCTATAATTGTGGTTGCTTCCTTAGGATGGAAGTCTTCATATGTGACAAGTATAGTCGGGAAAATAGTAGTGATTTTTGTGCTTAGTAGTATGATATATTTACAAAAAAATCTTGATAAAACGTTAGGAGAAAAAGGCTGATGATAAAGTTGAATGCGGTAACGAAAAAATTAAAAGACAAGGTTGTCCTTGATGGTGTTTCTGTAACATTTGAGAAAGGAAAACTTTATTTACTTCGTGGCCACAATGGCTCTGGAAAAACGATGCTTTTAAGATTATTGTGTGATTTACTAGTACCTACTAGTGGAACCATTGAAAAGCCAGCGTACACCTATGGGGTTATGATTGAGACGCCTAATTTTGTACTACATGAAACCGCAAGACAAAATCTAAAATTTCTCGCGTCTATTCAGAAAAAAATTGGAATGAAAGAAATTGAGAAAAACTTAGAAGAAGTTAATTTATTAGGTGAAATTGACAGAAAAGTAAAAAATTATTCTTTGGGAATGAAGCAGCGATTGGGATTTTGTCAGGCAGTGATGGAGAATCCGGATGTTTTACTCTTAGATGAGCCATTTAATGCTTTAGATGATGAACATTTTAATTTGATATTGAAACGAATATTAGAGATGAAAAAGGATAAGATTATTGTCATTGCAGCGCATGGATTTGATACAGAAAAGTACCCTGTTTTTGATCAGGTGATTACTTTGAACAACGGGAAGGTGACTCAAGTAGTGGAACAAGTGTGTAACTAATATGATAAAGTGGTATGTTTTAAAGCCAGGTTTTTCCTAAATTTGCTGCTTTAAAGTATTCATACAATGCAAAAAAGAGATTTAATTCATGGGATATAGTGAATATGCTATGATATATTGAAACAGTTGATGAAATGTGAGTTACTCTGATAATCATATAGATATTATTTAATATAGAAAATACTAATTATTAGCAATCTGAAGTAAACTTGAAAACTATCGGATTGCTTTTTTGGTATTAAAATTTGCATTATATAAAATGTAATGAAGATAACGTAAACGGTAAACCTTCGGTACATTAAAAAATTTTATATATCATGAGATAATACG
>CAZUKR010000134.1:0-6289 GCA_964620885.1 uncultured Eubacterium sp. | reverse complement strand
CACCTGATACGGTGTCCGCATCTGTGGATTTTCTTGAGTTTTCTACGTAACGCAGTAAAGCTGGTGCTAACACTGCAATTAATACTGCCATAATCGCAATAACTACAATTAACTCTACCAGAGAAAATCCTTTGTTATTTTTCTTTTTGTTTTTCAGTTCCCATAATTTTTTCATTATTTTTCTTCCTCTCTCTTTTCAATAAATTATTTATCTTAAAAGAAGTCCTGCCCTACTCAGTCCCTCTCTTAATTCAACCTTACATTTTATCCATGTTATTATACATGGCTATCATTGGGGACATAATAGCTGCAACCAGTACTATTACGATACCCGCCAGCAGCAGGATAATCATAGGCTCTAATGCTGCCATTACTGTCTGGGTGGCGATTTCCACCTCTTCATCATAATAATCCGCCAGACGGTTCAGCATCTCTTCCACCTCACCGGTCTCCTCCCCTATTCTGACCATATGAGGTACCATAGGCGGGAATAGTCCGCTTTTTAAAATAGGTTCTGACATAGGAACCCCTTTTGCCACTTCCTCTTTAACCTTTGTCAAAAGCTGCTCATATAAAACATTTGACATGGTCTTTGACACAATGTCTAAGGCTGTCATCATAGGCAGTCCGGAACAAATTAATGTGCTTAAGGTTCTGGCAAACATGGAAGAGGCCGTTTTTACATTAAGTTTTCCAAATACGGGAACCTTAATTGCCATTCTTCCAAATGCTTTTTTTCCATTTTCAGTAGACTTATATGCCCTAAGTCCAAGTATGATTACTACCAATCCTGCTATAAACAAATACCAGTATGTAGTAAGGGTATCGCTCGCCCCCATAACTGCTCTGGTAACCCATGGAAGTTCTACCCCCAGCTGTTCAAAGGTTTCTGAATATCCCGGGATAATCTTTACCAGCATTACTATGATAACTCCCACTGCTACAAGTGCAACAATAATGGGATATATGGCTGCTTTTTTCATCATTGCACTTACCTTGGCATTTTTTTCAAACTGCACTGCCATTCTGTTAAATGATGTTTCTAATTTACCGGATGCTTCCCCAGCGGCGATCATATTTATCATAATTGCCGGAAATACCTGTGGATGCTTCTGCATGGAAGATGACAAGGTCTCTCCCTTTTTTATATTGGTCAGCACTTCTTTTAGAGCTGCCGACATTTTCTTATTTTCTGTCTGCTCTGAAAGCATTTCAATGGCATCCAGAATGGTTATGCCTGCTGTTATCATACTTACGAACTGACGACAGAATACACTTAAATCTCTAGGCTTTACCTTTCCCCCAAGCTGAAGGTTAATCTCTCTGTTCAAGGCACCTGCCTCTTTGATTTCTATAGGAATGAGTCCCTCTTTGCGCAGCTTGTCTTCTGCCCGCTCCTTATTCTCAGCTTCTATATTTCCCCGCCGCTCTTTTCCGTTCTTATCTATGACATCATATACAAATTCTTCCAAATAAATCCCCTTCTTTCTGCAAAATCCTTAAAAAAACGCTACTCTGGAAGCCATTGTACCAGAATCCTTGGCATATGCCGCTGCTGTTTCTGCTGAAATATAATTCTTCATATATAAATTATATATAGCATCATCCATGGTCTGCATCCCTTCCTTGCTGCTTGTCTGAATCATGGAAGGAATCTGAAAGCTCTTCCCTTCCCGAATAAGATTGCGAATCGCTGAATTAGCAAGCATTACCTCATAAGCCGCCACCCGTCCGGTGGAGTGCTGCATAGGGAGAAGCTGCTGTGCGATAACGCCCTCGATAACACTGGCAAACTGTATTCTCACCTGTTGCTGCTGATGCGGCGGGAACACATCAATAATCCGGTCAACTGTATCCGCTGCACTGTTGGTGTGCAGAGTGGAAAATACAAGATGTCCTGTCTCCGCCGCTGTAATTGCAGTAGTAATCGTTTCTAAATCCCTCATCTCTCCAATCAGAATTACATCGGGATCCTGCCGCAATGCGGAACGCAATGCACTGGCATAAGATCTTGTATCTTGTCCAACCTCCCTTTGAAGTACAATGGACTGTTTGTGCTTATAAAGATACTCGATGGGATCTTCTAAGGTAATAATGGTCTTAGCATATGACCCTGCAATCTTATCAATCAGAGCTGCAAGGGTTGTGGATTTTCCGCTTCCGGTTGCTCCCGTCACCAGTACCAGTCCACGTTTTTTATGAATTAACTCCATCACTGACTGGGGAATTCCAAGATTTTTAGAATCTGGAATTTCAACAGACAGAAGTCTAAGCTCCATTGCATAAGTCCCCCTCTGGCGGAATACATTGACACGTGTTCTGCTGCAGCCTGCCAAAGAATAGGCAAAGTCCAGTTCTCCTATCCGGTCCAGTTCTTTCACCTGTTCCGCCGAAAGCATATTCCTTATGATTTCTTCAATCTCAAAAGGCTTTACCTTTTCCTCTGATAACGGTGCCAGCTCTCCATCTATCCGAAACATAATGGGACTTCTTGGGGCAAGATGAATATCGGAAGCTCCCCGTTTATTTGCCTCAATTATAATTTCCTCTAATTTCACCAATTTATTTTCTTCTAACTTCTCTTCTTCCATTTTCACTTCTTTCCTGCAACTTATCTAATTTTCAAATGCTACACGAAGCATCTCGCTTATGGTGGTGGTTCCATTCAAAACATATTTGCGTGAACTCATGCGCAGTGTGCTCATTCCGCCCCGCATTGCAGCCTTCTTAATCTCTTCTGCTGTTCCCCTGCGTGAAATTACAGCACAGACTTCCGGTGTAATCCTCATAATTTCGTAGACACCTGTTCTTCCATAATAACCTGTCCCACTGCAGTGTTCACATCCCACTGCTTCAAATATTCTCAGTGGCGCTTCTTCGGGTTTATCCAGAATTTCCTTTTCCTCTTCGGTTGCATTTCGCTCTCTTTTGCAATGAGGGCAGAGACATCTTACCAGCCGCTGGGCAATTACCCCAACCATAGAATCTGCCAGAAGATAGCTTTCAATTCCCATATCCATCAAACGTGTCAGCGTACTGGCCGCATTATTGGTATGCAGCGTACTTACCACAAGATGTCCTGTGATACTTGCCTGTACCGCAATCTGCGCCGTTTCTGCATCACGTATTTCACCTATCATAATAATATCCGGATCCTGACGCAAAATAGACCTTAATGCACTGGCAAACGTCAGCTCTGCCTTAGGGTTTACCTGGACCTGATTCACACCATCAATATTGGCTTCTACAGGATCCTCTACTGTAATTATATTAACCCCTTCCCCATTTAATTCATTAATTGCCGTATAAAGTGTAGTTGACTTTCCACTTCCGGTGGGTCCTGTTACCAAAAGGATTCCATTGGGGTTCTGTAAGATATGTTCAAATAACTCCATTTCCCTTTCGGAAAATCCCAAATCTTTTTTGTCCCTTGTGAAAATCCTTTTCTGCGCCAGACGCATAACACACTTTTCACCAAAAACGGTAGGCAATATGGAGGCCCGGATATCATATTCCTTACGATCTATCATCATCGTAATTCTTCCATCCTGGGGTTTTCTTTTTTCTGAAATATCCATTCCTGCCATAATCTTCAAACGTGCAATAATAGCTGGCAAAAGATAAATATTATATGTATACTTTTCATACAAAGCTCCATCTATACGAAACCGTACACGTACATCATTTTCCATAGCTTCTATATGTATATCGCTGGCACGCTGTCTCGCAGCCTGCTCTATCATGGATTTTACTAACTGGACAACAGGAGAGCTATTGACATCCATTTCTTCCCGGCCCTGATTGGCCAGCTCTATGAATTCCCGCTCTTTTACGTATTGTTGTGCTGCCCTTAATGCTTCACTGTTTCCATAGTATTTGTCCAATGCCAGCATAATCTCATGGGGTGTTGCTATAAGCGGCTCTACCTGCAGATTGGTAATAATGGAAAAATCATCAATGGCCAGAATATCCATAGGATCTGCCATAGCCACCCGTATACGATTCATGTTCTGTTCATCATATGCAACGGGAATCATGATATACTTTCTAAGTACCGACCCCTCTACCAGATTCAGAACTTTTTCATCAATAATTATTCCATTTAAGGAAACAATCTCAAAGCCCTGCTGTCTTGAAATCGCCTGGGCGATGTTCTCTTCTGTAACAAACCCCAGCTCAACTAAAACCTCACCGACCCTTTTATTCTCTTCGGCGGCCTCTTTCAATGCAGAATCCAACTGTTCTTGATTAATAATGTGTTCTGCAATCAGCATGTCCCCTATGCGCTTCTTTTCTCTTACCATTTTTTTCCTCCAAGAACTAAATCATTTTTCATCTTAACAAATATACCTTGTTTTGATAATCTTATTTTGCTTATTGGATGAAAATGTGATACAAATCAAAGAAATCTTATATTTACTTCCTTGTTTCATACCTCATAGTCCCTAAAATTCGACATTTTTAGAGGTAAGCCTTTTTTCCATAATTTTATCTCATATCCCTCATACATTTTAGATTATATTGTTTACTTTTTTCGTCTTGACTTTATTTTTAGTCTTTTTGACCTTGTTTTTATCTTTTTTGACTTTCTGATTAGCTTACTATTATCTTGCTTTTTAGTCTTTTTTACTTTATATGCGATTTTTTCAATAAATAAACCCCCAAAAACAGCGGCTTGCTGTCTTCGAGGGTCTAAAAAAGGGGAGGATAAGTATTTAACCTTATCTTTGGTTCAAAGCATTTTGCTTTCTCCGAAGAACAAGTGGGGGTTTCGTTCTTCGGATATTTATATTATCTCCCGTTTATTTTGCTTTATACATTTTTATGGTAATGAAATTTGATTTTTATATTTTTCATAAATTCCTTGTAATTCCTGTTTGTCTTCTTGTGTCAAATTCTCTTTTGCATAGTCCTGAAGTCCGGAAACATTTCCATCCTGAATCATCCCCATACATTCGCTTATGCTTTCACCGGATACATATTTTTCTGCGATATCTGTTACCTTCTCAACATCCTCTTCTTCCATTTTTTCTATGATTTCTGATACATCAACATTCTGGCCATTTATATTAATCTGTCCTTCCAATTGAGATTCCAGCAGTTTTTTTCCTATTGTCTCAGCGGCCTTTGTTTTGATGCCACCTATAATAACATCTTTTGCTGCAAAAGTACCTGCTCCAATTACCAGTATCACTGCAAGAACAATCCATCCTGTATGTCTTTTTTTATTTCTTCTCTTTGCCATGCATAACCTCCTGTATCCTATACATACACATCTGCTGCACCGGGAACTCCAAGTCCCAGAATCATTTTAACAATGCTCCACATGCCATTCATCATAAAACCATTGGCAATCCCCAAAGGACGGCTCAATACACCGCTCACCAGAAGCACAATCAATATGAGACTTCGGTATGCTCTGATCTTATAATAAAATTCATTTACCATTGGCCAGATTTCTCCCAGCACATTGGAGCCATCCAGAGGTGGGAATGGAATCAGATTAAAAAGTCCGAGACCAATATTTATTATGGCTGAATAATAAGCCAGTATTTCTCCGATGTATATTCCATAAGAAGTTTCACTTCCATATTTTGCCAGTAACCCAAAAATAAAAAGCGAAATAAATGCCAGTAAGAAGTTCATACAGGGACCAGCCAGTGAGACCAGAATGGTACCCTTCTTTTTATTTTTATAATATGCCGTATTAATCCGCACAGGCTTTGCCCATCCCATGTGGAAAAAGAGCAGACACAAAGTTCCCGCCAGATCCAGATGCTTAAAAGGATTTAATGTGAGCCTTCCATCCGCTTTAGGTGTTGGATCTCCCATTTTATGGGATACATATCCATGAGCAAATTCATGGAATGAAATGGCTATCAGTATAACCGGAATTACATAAATCATTGACTTTATCTGGTCCATATAATAGCTTAACATACCTTACCTCTTTCTTTTTGTTATTCTTACTATTATAATATAATCCAGACAAAGTGCAAGACCTGCCTTATTTTTCTTTTTCAGATTCCAATGACATCTTTGCTTTCAATAGCTGGGAAGAAGCTTTGCTCTTCGCCCTTTCTGCCAGTCTGCGTCCGTTTTCTCCAATATTTACCATTTCTCCTTTTATATCGTGAAGGGAATCTTCTACTCCCTCTTTTATCTCCTGTACTTCTTCTCCAATCTTGTTTTGAACCTTATCCATCTTTTTCCCAAGCTTTTCCATCTTTCCTTCCATGTTTGTTTCTCCTTTTCTTTTTTCCCTTAGTATTCCCTGTTTTATTTTTAA
>CAZUKR010000133.1:0-6362 GCA_964620885.1 uncultured Eubacterium sp. | reverse complement strand
GCCGGGGAAACCTCACCCAGGTCATCGATGCCCTGGGCGTCAAAAGCAATGCCACTTATGACGAGAACAACCAGCTGTTAAAGTTTTCCGTCAATGGAACAGAGCGGTTAAAAAACACCTATGACAGCCAGGGAAACCTGATGGAAAGTAAGGATGCCTTGGGAAGAACCACTGCATTTACCTATCAGGAAAAGGGAAGGCCAGAGACCATCACCCAGCCGGACGGAGGAACCGTCTGCTTAAGCTACGATGAAAAAGGCAATATCACAGGAATCACCGACCCATACGGAAACCAGAGCACCTACCAGTATAATAACTTTAACCGTGTTGAGAAAGTTATTGATGGAAGAGGCGGAGAAAGTTTCTTTGAATATGATAGCTTGAGTCAGATGACAAAAATGACAAATCCTCTAGGTCAAAAAATAGAATATCGTTACAATTCCAGTGGAAAGAGAACGGAGATGCAACGCCCGGATGGAAATATAATACGCACAGAGTACAACGAATTAAGTCGTCCGTCAGTAATGGTAGATGCACTTGGAAATGAAAAGCAAATTGCATATGACTGTATGTGGAATATTTCAGAAGTCAATTTACCCAATGGAGCTAGTAAAAAATATGAATACAATAAGAGAAATCGTCTTACAAAATTAACAGATGCAAATGGAAATAAGATAGAGTATCAGTATGATGCAAATGGAAATCGAATTTTGGAAATCAGGCCGGATGGAGTAGAAGTCCGGTACACTTATGATGGAAAAAACAGGCTTACCAGTGTAACAGACGGGGAAGGGAACCTTACACAGTATAGCTATAATAGTATGGGACTCTTGGCGCAGGTAATCGATGCGGCAGGAAATAAAAGCTATATAGAGTATGACGAAGCAGGACAAAAGATTTGCGAAACAGACCCCATGGGAAATGCTACATCATATACATATACGACCCTTGGAATGGTAGAGACGGTTACAGATCGCCGTGGGCGGCGGATATATTATAAGTATGAAAAGGGCGGAAGACTTCATTCTGTAGAGTTATGGGATGGAAAAAAAGAAATTTATACTTATGATGAAAGCGGAAATATGATAGGGAAAACCGATAGAAAAGGAAATAATATTTCATGGGAATATGATTTACTAAATAGAGTCATTAAAAAAAGCAATTCATTCGGGAATGCAGAAACATACGATTATGATATTATGGGAAATCTTATTTCTGTAGTAGATATAAATGGCGGTAAAACCCAATATGAATACGATGCAAACGGAAACTTGATAAGTGTAATCGATCCCATCGGAAATAAAATGGAATATAAATATGATGTCATGAATCAGCTTGTTGAAGTAAAGAAATATGGGGAGGAGAAGAGCTGTTATATTACAAAATATAATAGAAATAATCTCGGGCAAGTGGAAAAAATCATAAATCCTCTTGGTTATGAGGAGAATTATGTTTATGATGCGAGAGGGCATATTTTAGAAAAACAGGATAGAGAAGGATATCAGACCGCTTATACGTATAACAAGCAGGGAAAAGTTTCCCGGGTTTGTTATGAAGATGGAAGAGAGACAGAATTCTCTTACAATCCTTTGGGTCAGCTTGTACAGATAAAAGACTGGATAGGAGAAACGAAAGTTAAATCAGATCTTTTAGGTAGAATAGAAAAGGTAAAATACCCAGATGGAAAAGAAGTAAGCTATACCTGGGGAGAAAATGGAAAAAAGGAAAGTATTACTTATCCGGATGGAGAAAAGGTTTACTATAAATATAATGAATTTTTGGAGCTTTCCCAATTGCAAACACAAGATGCAACAATTGACTATCAGTATAATGAATGGGGAGAGTTAGAGGAAAAGAGATTTTCCAATGGATGCAGGACCAATTATCAGTATGATGCACTGGGACGTATTCAGGAGTTGACACATTACGGAAATGAAGGAATCCTGGAGCATTACCTGTATGGCTATGATTCAGCAGGAAATAAATCCAACATTATAAGACAAAGAAAAGATATAGAAGAAGAAAGCGGAACGTATCAATATGCTTATGATGCGTTAGGAAGATTATCAGAAGTAATCAAAGACAGTCAGCCATTGAGAACCTATAAATATGATGCCTTTGGTAATCGAATAGAGAAATGGGACAATACAAAAGGAACAAGTAATTATACCTATAATGCAGTAAACCAGCTAATTACGGAGCAGGAAGAAGGATTGCAAAGGGATTACCAGTATGATAGACGGGGAAACCTAAGGGAAATATGGGAAAATGGGCAGCTGGAAAAAAGCTACCTTTATGGTTCAGTGAACCGTTTGGAGGAAGCAGTCAATCAGAATGGGAAGAAGGCCCAGTATAAATATAATGGAATTGGAAATCGGGTAGGAAAGCAGATTTATGAAATGGATGATCTGGTACCGGAAAAGCAAGTATCTTATTATACAGACTTAACCCGACAATACAATAATCTTTTGGTAAAGGAAGAAGGCGAGCAGAAGCAGGCATACATATGGGATGAAAATACAGCATTAATGTCTGAGAACGGAAAATTATTCTGTTATTTTCAGGATGAATTGGGAAGTACGATTCGTTTTCAAGATCAGACAGGCGAAATTCAGGAAAGCTACGTATATGATGAATTTGGAAACAGTGAGCATAAACACCAGAATGGCTTACAGCCATTTGGGTACACCGGCTATCAAAACGATGAGGTATCAGAAAGCTATTTTGCCCAGGCAAGAGAATATTTCTCGGAGATAGGAAGATTTGGCGGAGAGGACCAGATACCGGGAAGCTTAAATATGCCGTTTACTATGAATTTCTATAGTTATTGCTACAATTCCCCAATGAATCTGGTTGATTTAGATGGTAAGCTGCCCACAGTCAGCCAAATAAAAAAAACGTTAAGCGATGTGATTAGGAGATTTAAAGAGAGTGTGTGGAATAAGTATGTATATGGAGTTGATAAGATATTGTATGAAGAAGTAAATGGAGATACGACGTATCAGATTAAGGGGCATATGGGAGGGGAGTTTATTATTGTTGAAAAGAATGCAAAAGGAGAAATAACTAGCTGGTCAATAAACGTGGAACTTAACTCGCCTTTAGAAGGATTTACCCATAAAGCGACCATTTCGGGGAGTGATTGGAATCCATTGGAGTGGACGACAGAAGGGCGAGTTGTTTATACAGATCCTGATACAGGGCTGTATGAAGAATTAGGAAAGTATTCAGACAAAGAGGGTGTGGGAATGGTGATAGAGGCTGGAGGTCCGATTGAAGATATTCCTGTTCCCCTTCCGGATGGAACACAGTTAGAAGATTATGGGGAACTGTCCAGTTCTTTTACAAAAGAAGAACATATGGCCGATTGGAGTCAGGTGGCAGAGATGGCATTAGGTGTTGCAGCAATAGCAGCAATGGCGGTAATTGTAATTGATGATATAACAGGAGTTGGTGCGGTGGATGACTTCCTTTTAGCTCCTTTAGGTAGATATGTTGCTAAGGTGTTTTCCCAATTAAGTCCATTAATAAACCAGATAATGCAGGGGATGAATAGATACGGGACAAGCAGTCTTCAACCATGTATACCATAAATAGGGAAAGGAAAAGAAATGAAGAAGATAATAAAGAGAGTGGCGTTGGTGATAGGGGTTATTATTTTAATTCCTGTTGTAGGATTTATAGGGATATTAGCTCTGGTATTTATGCAGTATGTGAGAGAGGGGCCAACAGATAATAAGCCAAGTGTCAAAATAGAGTACCAGCAGCCCCCACAAAAACCACAAAAAAACTATGATGATATACCGGATGAGGACTATTATCCTACGGTAGAAGAAGCAATGAAGCATAGCGATATGAGTTTTGAAGTGGCAGGAGAATACCAGAAAAATATAGATCAGATAATTGTCAAATTTGAAAATGAAAATTATATCTCTATATACTATATTTCAATAAAAGATGAAGAAGAGATATGTGAGTCATTTGCAAAATTTAAGATAAAAGAAATAGAGGGCGTCAAAAAGTACATAGCAGAAAGGTGTATGTTTATAGCAACTACAAAGAAGAATCATCGTGAGTTATTTCCTGAAAGTTCCAGTGATACATTGGAAGGGCAGTTATTATTAGGTGATCAAATGGGACGGATTGGAGTGGAACCGGAAAATAAGCGTTTTCTTTGGGGGATGCTATGTAAGGAGAGGATGGTAGAGGGGGAAAGTATAAAGAAGATGGAAATAGAAGGCCAAAAACCGGATGGAATTATAGAATATAAGGTATTTGATAAAACCTGGTACTTCTGGTATTACGAAGACCTAAAAAGTGACAAAGCATCTAGAACGTTTGAGTATACCCTTGGCAGAGAAGAGGAATAAATCCCTTTAAAATATACGGAAAGGAAAAAAATGAAGCGGATAATAAAGAGAGTAGCAATAATAATAGGGATTATTATTTTTATTTTAGTTATAGCAATAATAGGAATAGTTATTTCAGCATTTATGGAGTTTATAGAAGAAGGGCCAACAGAAAAGAAGTCAAGTGTCAAAATAGAATACCAGCAGCCCCCACAAAACCCACAAAAAAATTATGATGATATACCGGATGAAGATTATTATCCTACCGTAGAAGAAGCGATGAAGCATAGCGATATGAGCTTTGAGAAGGCAGGAGAATATCAGAAAAATATAGATGAAATAATTGCAAAATTTGAAAATGAAAACTATGTATCAGTGTTTTATATATCAATAAAAGATGATAAAAAAATTTGTAAAAGTTTTTCAAAATTCAAGATAAAGGAGATAGGGGGTATCAAAAAGTACGTAGCAGTAGATTGTATATTTATAGGAACTACAACGGAGAATGCCCGATATATTGGAAGTTCCAGTTACACATTGGGAGGACAGCTATTATTAGGTGATCATATGGGACAGATAGGTATTAATCCGGAGAATAAACGTTTTTTTTGGGGTTCATTGTGTGAACAGAGGATGCAAAAAGGAGAAAGTATCAAGAAGATGGAAATAGAGGGACAAAAACCGGATGGAATTATAGAATATAAGGTATTTGATAAAACTTGGTACTTCTGGTATTACGAAGACTTAAAAAGTGACAAAGCATCCCGTACGTTTGAATATACCCTTGGCAAGGAAGAGGAATAAATCTCTTAAAAAGATAAGAAAGGTAGTAGAAAGTGAAGCGAACGATAAAGATAATAGCCCTGACTCTGGGAATCATAGTGCTGATTCCTGTTGTAGGATTTATAGGAATCTTGGCTCTGGGGGTTATGAAGTATATAAAAGAGGAGCCAACAGAAAATAAGCCAAGTGTTAGAATAGAATACCAGCAGCCCCCACAAAAACCACAAAAAAACTATGATGATATACCGGATGAGGACTATTATCCTACGGTAGAAGAAGCAATGAAGCATAGCGATATGAGTTTTGAAGTGGCAGGAGAATACCAGAAAAATATAGATCAGATAATTGTCAAATTTGAAAATGAAAATTATATCTCTATATACTATATTTCAATAAAAGATGAAGAAGAGATATGTGATTCATTTGCAAAATTTAAGATAAAAGAAATAGAGGGTGTCAAAAAATATGTAGCAGTAGATTGTATGTTTATAGGAACTGTAAAGAGGAATCATCGTAAGCTCTTTCCTGAAAGTTCCAGTGACACATTGGAAGGGCAATTATTATTAGGCGATCAAATGGGACAGATAGGAGTCGATCCGGAAAATAAGCGCTTTCTTTGGGGAATGTTATGCGAAGAAAGGATGGAAAAAGGGGAAAGCATCAAGAAGCTGGTAATAGAAGGACAGAAACCGGATGGAGTAATAGAATATAAAATGTTTGATAAGACCTGGTACTTCTGGTATTACGAAGACATAGAAAGTGACAAAGCATCCCGTACGTTTGAATATACCCTTGGCAGAGAAGAGGAATAAATTCCTTTAAAAGATAAGAAAGGCAGTAAAAGTGAAACGAATAATAAAAAGGATAGCTCTGATTCTGGGAATTATTATTTTAATACCTGTTGTAGGATTGATAGGAATTTTGGCTCTGGCATTTATGCAGTATGTGAGAGAGGGGCCAAGAGAAAATAAGCCAAGTGTTAGAATAGAGTACCAGCACCCCCACAAAAACCACAAAAAAATTATGATGATATACCGGATGAAGACTATTATCCTACGGTAGAAGAAGCGATGAAGTATAGCGATATGAGTTTTGAAGTAGCAGGAGAATACCAGAAAAATATAGATCAGGTAATTGCCAAATTTGAAAATGAAAACTATATATCAGTGTGTTTTCTATCTATAAAAGATGATGAAGAAATTTGTAAGAGCTTTGCAAAATTTAAAATAA
>CAZUKR010000132.1:0-6374 GCA_964620885.1 uncultured Eubacterium sp. | reverse complement strand
GTACCGTAATTGAGATGGTAAATCTTATAAAACATATGGAATAAAATTTTTGTATTGAGATACCGCCGCGAAAAGAGTATAATAAGAAAGCAAAAGCGAAATAAAGGAGAGAATAAGAATGTCAGCCCAGTTTGATATAACAATTACGGATAAGGATATGTTTCGTTTTAATATGTATCATGCCTATCATGGATTTCAGGGGATTTTCGCGACGGTAATCGGTATTCTGGTACTGATTGTAGCCGGAGTAACTGCTGGAGAGGTAGAGACCATGTATACCGTGTTATATGCCATACTTGGTGTGGTATTTCTCATTTATATGCCCTTCAGCTTATATATGCGCTCCAAGAGACAAGTATTGTCCTCCGAAGTATTGAGACAGGCGCTGCACTATAAGATAGATGAAGAAGGGGTGCATGTGTCCCAGAACGAGCAGGCGGCGGATCTTTTATGGAATCAGATATATAAAGTAGTGTCTACCAAAAGCAATCTTTTGATTTATAGTAACAGGGTAAATGCATATGTGTTGCCAAGAGCTGTACTTGGTGACAATTATGAGATAATAGTACAACTGGCAGAAAGCCATTTGGAAAAATATCGTTTGAAGCTGAATAAAAGCTAGGAGACTTGTATGATAAAGGAAACTTTTTCCCCGGAGGAAACGTTTTTATTTGGAAAAGAATTAGGTGAAAGCGCCAAATCTGGGGAAGTCTACACCCTGATTGGAGATTTGGGAGTAGGAAAAACAGTACTGACTCAGGGAATAGCGAAGGGGCTGAAGATTGAAGAACCAATCTGCAGTCCTACTTTTACTATTGTTCAGGTATATGAAGAGGGCAGAATGCCCTTTTACCATTTTGATGTATACCGTATAGGGGACATTGAGGAAATGGATGAAATCGGTTATGAAGATTATTTTTATGGGGATGGGCTTACGATGATAGAGTGGGCCAATCTTATAGAAGAGATTCTGCCGGAACATTATAAAGAAATAAGAATAGAAAAAGATTTAGAAAAGGGATTTGATTACCGCAGAATCACAATAAACGAGGTATAGAAATGAGAGTATTAGGACTGGACAGTTCAGGGCTGGTGGCAAGTGTTGCACTGGTTGAGGACGATAATATGCTGGCAGAATATACAGTGAATTATAAGAAAACCCATTCACAGACCTTACTGCCCATGCTGGATGAAATTGCAAAAATGATAGAATTGAATCTTGAAACCATAGATGCCATTGCAATAGCAGGAGGCCCCGGGTCATTTACTGGACTGCGTATTGGCTCGGCTACTGCAAAAGGTTTGGGACTTGCATTAAAAAAACCATTAATACAGATACCGACGGTAGACGGACTGGCATATAATCTGTATGGTTGTCGGGATGTGGTGTGTCCACTGATGGATGCCAGAAGGAACCAGACCTATACAGGGCTGTATGAATTTGATTCAACAGGAATGCATATTCTGGAAAAACAGTGTGCAGTTGGAATCGATGAGATAATAAAGAAAATAAATGAAGTGGGACGTTCCATTACCTTTCTGGGGGATGGCGTGCCAGTCTTTCGAACATATATAGAAGAGAATTGTAATGTACCTTTTTCTTTTGCACCGGCACATATGAATAAACAGAGGGCAGGAGCAGTTGCGGCATTGGGAGTGGTGTACTATAGAGAAGGAAAAGTACAGACAGCAGATGAATATCATCCCGATTATCTAAGACTTTCCCAGGCAGAGCGGGAACGTCAGGAGCAGAATAATGGGAAATCCTGAAATTATAATCCAAAAAATGCAGCAGCAGGACATAAAGGCTGTAGCTGAAATTGAGGCCAGAGTGTTTACAATGCCCTGGTCAGCAAAAGGATTTCAGGATGCATTGCAGCAGGACACCATATTTATAACGGCAAAGCAGGAAGAACAGATGGTAGGATACTGCGGTATGTATTGCTCCTTTGAAGAAGGGGAAATCACCAATGTTGCAGTTTCGCCGGAATCACGAAGTCAGGGGATCGGCAAGAAGTTGATTTACCAACTTTTGAACTATGCTCTGGAAAAAGGAATTACCCGTATCGTATTAGAAGTCCGGGTATCCAATGTACCCGCGATAAAATTGTATGAAGGATTTGGATTTCAGAAAGCAGGAGTCCGAAAAGGTTTTTATGAAAAGCCAGGGGAAGATGCTGCAATTATGGTATTGGAACAGATTCCCACCTTCCATTAGAGCTGTGAACCACCTATAATAGAAGTATCAGATAACGGGAGGACGACAGATGAAAACAGAAAATGGAACAATTTTATGTAATTGCTGTAAAAAGATGATTCAGGAAGAGGGAATAATTTCCCAAACAGAATCCCTTCATGTTGAGAAACAGTGGGGATATTTTTCCCAAAAGGATGGGGAGAAGCAGGAATTTGATATTTGTGAAGCTTGCTATGACAAATGGACAGCCTCTTTTCAGATTCCCGTGAAAAAGCAGGAAGCGACAGAATTAGTTTGAAAGGAATTATTATGTTAGATGTATGTTTACTGGGGACCGGGGGAATGATGCCCCTTCCGTACCGATGGCTTACGTCATTGATGACCAGATACAATGGAAGCAGTCTTTTGATAGACTGCGGAGAAGGAACACAGATTGCGGTAAAAGAAAAAGGGTGGAGCACAAAACCGATAGATGTTATGTGCTTCACTCATTATCATGCAGATCATATCAGTGGTTTACCAGGACTTCTGCTCACTATGGGAAATGCAGAGCGTAAGGAACCGTTGACGATGATAGGGCCCAGGGGTCTTGAAAGAGTGGTAAATGCTCTTAGAACCATTGCGCCGGAACTGCCATTTGAATTGGAATTTATAGAATTGACAGAGCCGGTAGAAAAGCTGGAGATAAAGGGCTATCATATTACAGCCTTTAAAGTAAACCATAACATCACCTGCTATGGATATACCATTGAAATTCCCCGGGCAGGCCAGTTCCAGGTAGAAAAAGCACAATCACTTGGGATTCCCAAAAATTACTGGAGCAAATTACAAAAAGGTGATACCATAGAGATAGAAGAAAAGGTTTATACGCCGGATATGGTACTTGGATCTCAGAGAAAAGGAATAAAACTTACCTATTGTACCGATACAAGACCCACTCCGGCTATTATTGAACAGGCAAAAGATGCCGATTTATTAATTATAGAAGGTATGTATGCTGAAAAAGAAAAGCTTGTGAAAGCAAAGCAATATAAACATATGACCTTTTATGAAGCGGCAGAAATTGCAAGAAATGCAAAGGTGGGAGATATGTGGCTGACTCATTACAGCCCGTCTCTGGTAAGGGCAGAGGATTATATGGATGAAGTGCGTAAGATATATCCAAATGCCAGATTAGGAAAAGACGGTAAAACCACAGAACTGGACTTTGAATAATAAAAGATAAAGGAGGGGGTTTCATGAAAAAGAATCTGCGTACGATTATAATTTTAGTAGTTTGTGCGGGGCTATGTATTGGGTATTATTATTATCTTTCTAACCGTCAGGTGAAAAAAGAAGAGGACTTAACAGAAGTAGAGCAGGTAATTACAAAAGATCTGGATAAAACCTACCCAAAAACAGCAAGAGAAGTGGTGAAGTTTTATAATCGAATACTAAAATGTTATTACAACGAAGAGCATACGGATAAACAGTTAGAACAGCTGACGGAACAGGCAAGAAAGCTGATGGATAATGAACTGAAGGAAAAAAATCCAGAGGGTGAATATCTTAAGAAAGTAAAGAGGGATATTGAAGATTATAAGGAAGATGAAAAAAGTCTTTCAGATATTATTGTAGAGAATAGCAATGAGGTAAATTACAAAAAAGTGAAGGGCAGAGAGTGTGCATATGTAGATGTGTCTTACTTTGTACCAGACAACGATGGCGCCAGCAGAGCAGCTCAGACCTTTATTCTTAGGAAAGATGAAAACGGAAAATGGAGAATGCTGGGATTTTACCAGTAGGGAATGAAGAATAGAACAGAAGGGAAATAGATATGACAAGCAGTGGAGAGGATGTAGTAATTCTGGCGATTGAAAGTTCCTGTGATGAAACAGCCGCCGCCGTAGTACGTAATGGAAGAGAAGTGTTATCCAATATAATATCCTCACAAATTGCATTACATACTTTATATGGTGGTGTTGTTCCGGAAATTGCATCCAGAAAACATATTGAAAAAATAAATCAGGTAGTAGAAGAAGCACTGAAAGAAGCAGGCACTACATTAGAAGAGATAGATGCCGTTGCAGTTACTTATGGACCGGGATTGGTAGGTGCTCTTTTGGTTGGAGTGGCAGAGGCGAAAGCAATTGCTTATGCAGCTCAGAAGCCATTAATTGGGATACATCATATTGAAGGTCATATTAACGCCAATTATATTGAAAATAAAGAACTGGAACCGTCTTTTCTATGTCTTGTAGTATCAGGAGGACATACACATCTGGTTAAGGTAGAAGGGTATGGTCAGTATGAGATTCTGGGAAGAACCAGAGATGATGCAGCAGGTGAGGCATTTGATAAAGTTGCCCGTGCCATTGGATTAGGTTATCCCGGCGGACCTAAAATTGAGAAGGCAGCAAAGGAAGGAAATGCGGATGCAATAGCATTTCCAAGAGCAAAAGTGGCGGATGAGCCATATGACTTTAGCTTTAGCGGAGTAAAATCTGCTGTATTAAATTATATTAATGGATGTAAAATGAAGAATCTGCCCATTGTAGAAGCGGATATTGCGGCTTCTTTTCAGAAGGCTGTTATAGAAGTGCTGATTGAGCATGCTATGATGGCAGTAGATGAATTTGGAATCCATAAGTTTGCCATAGCAGGTGGTGTAGCCTCAAATGGGACACTGCGAAAGGGAATGCAGAAAGCATGTGAAGAAAAGGGAGTAGAATTTTACCATCCGTCCCCCATCTATTGCACAGATAATGCAGCCATGATAGGTACAGCTGCTTATTATGAATATATAGAAGGAACAAGACACGGGTGGGATTTGAACGCAGTTCCGAATCTGAAATTAGGTGAGCGTTAGGAGGAAACAGATGGCAGAAGGAAAATATGCAGCCATAGTTCTTTCGGCAGGAAGAGGAAAGCGAATGAACAGCACCGTTCCCAAACAGTATTTATTACTAAATGGGAAACCGGTGCTGTATTATTCTCTTCAGGTCTTTGAGAATAGTATGGTAGATGAGATTATTCTGGTAACTGGAGCAGAAGATATCTCTTATTGTCAGAAAGAAATTATAGAGAAGTATGGGATAAGGAAAGTAAAGGCTGTAGTTGCAGGAGGAAAGGAACGGTATCATTCCGTGTTTTGCGGGCTGCAGGAACTGCAAAGGCAGAATAGCAAAGCGGAATATGTTATGATTCATGATGGTGCCCGCCCTTTTATAGAAGAAGCGATTATTGAGCGATGCG
This sequence comes from uncultured Eubacterium sp., assembly GCA_964620885.1. GTDB lineage: Bacteria > Bacillota > Clostridia > Lachnospirales > Lachnospiraceae > Petralouisia. The sequence continues at coordinate 943 of CAZUKR010000132.1, read as the reverse complement.
CAGAAAGTGTTGAAAAATACCGGGCATGTGTAGTGGGAATGCCGGTGAAAGATACCATAAAGATAGCAGATGAAGAATTGTTTTCTGCCCAGACACCAAAACGCAGTGATGTTTGGATGATACAGACTCCCCAGGTTTTTGAGCATACATTGATTCGGAAAGCATATGAAACAATAATAGACAGGGAAGCTTCCGGAGAAGAGATTATGGTGACGGATGATGCCATGGTAGTGGAAACAGTAACAGATTGTAAAGTGAAATTGGTAGAAGGGTCTTATAAAAACATAAAGATAACAACACCAGAAGATTTACAAATTGCAAAGGTGTTTTCGGCATATAGAAAAAAACTGTAAAAATTTTCAAAAACTCTATTGACAGTTGAAGATTATTTTGATAAAATCATATCTGCGCTGTTAAGAGCGGGACAAGTTGGAGAGGTGTCCGAGTGGTTTAAGGAGCTGGTCTTGAAAACCAGTGATTCCGAAAGGGACCGTGGGTTCGAATCCCACCTTCTCCGTTTAAAAGAGATTATGTTTCCAAGCGCAAATTTAATACTGAATTTATTTCAGCCATATGGAGAAGTACCCAAGCTGGCCGAAGGGACACCCCTGGAAAGGGTGCAGGTCGTGAATAACGGCGCGAGGGTTCAAATCCCTCCTTCTCCGTTCCTTGATTACGCGAGTAATAGTAGAAAACATTCTGTTCGTAAGAAGGTTTGACGAATACCGCGATGACTTGAGAAAAATGTTTCTTGTAGTCAACTATCAGACACTGAAAAAGAAAAATAAAAAGTTTCAAAAAAGTGTTGACAAACAAAAAAAGACATGATAGAATAATCAAGCTGGTCGAGCAACGGACAAGAAATGACCCGGTTCGACACACAGAACTTTGATAACTGAACAGTGAAACAACCTTGAAAGATTCTAAGAGTTTTCACCTCTTA
>CAZUKR010000131.1:0-6508 GCA_964620885.1 uncultured Eubacterium sp. | reverse complement strand
CTTAATTTCATGACGTATTCCAAATACTCCTGCCAAAGTTACCACTGTTCCCACTGCAATCTTTATTACTCTCTTTATTACCAGTTGTTCCCAGTAAACTTCCGGAAATTGACTTCTATTCTGGATTCCATTTATAATCTCCCGTCCTTTTTCCTGCCAGAACTTAAAGTCAGACCATTGGGATGGAACAAAATCAGAGGTAAAGGAGATACTGCATCCAATTCCAACTGCTGCCCCTATCAGAAACAATATTTTTCCTACTATCTGAATCTCTTTTCTACTCCTGCTTTTAAAAATCCTATATAGATAAAAATAGATCAGCCAAAAGGGAAGGGAAATTAGTATTCTTGCTATGGAGCAGTAAAAACTTCCTGCAAATGTGTAGGATTCTTTTCCAATTCCCAGACTGCCTTTTATTTGTTCCAGCTGGGAAGCCGGCGGTTGCTGGGGATTCCATACCTGTACATAAGACATGACCTTATGTTTTTTCTGCTGGTATAATCCAAGCACCGATTCCTTTAGATTCAGCACTCCCCGGATTCTCCATTCTTTTCCGTCATAGGAAACCACATTTCCCATTACATCCTCTGCACCAAACAGCTGAAAGGCAAGTCCGCTGCTTATAACGCAGCCAGATGTATCTCCGTAAAAAGAAAATCCGCCATGTTTCATTGGAAAGGGAAGTACTTCTGCCATATTTCCATACACTTTTATGACGGCTCCCTTTGCCCCCTTTCCCGTTTCTTTCCAGATAATGTCCTGCTCCTTTTCCATATCCCATATGGTAAGCTCTAACTGATTTTCCGGATTATTTTTATAATATACTTTTATCTGCTCCGGCGACAGAACCCCCTCTTGATAACGGAGTCCCGCCTGATTGGAAAACTGGTTTAATTCCTTCCACTGATATGCAGTATAGAACAGACTGATACATATGCAGCACAATAGGACTCCATACTTTATTTTCTGCTTCATTCCTTTATCCTCACACGGTCGCCTGCCAGCACATCTTTTTCACTGGTAATAATTATTTTCATATCGGCCCGGATTGGGCCTTCCACTGCTGCCTGTATATCATCCTTATCGGTCAGTTTGATGTTAATTCGTTCTGCTTTTAATTCTTCTCCCAAAATGGACTCTTTGGTACGGATACCAAGACAATAGTAACCTCTGCTATCCTGCCTTATGGCCGTAAGGGGAAGAATATTTTCATACTCCTCTGATTCCCTTTTTATGGAAAAAGTTGCATAATCTCCGGAAGCATACAGTTCTTTTGGCAGCTCTGCTTTAAGAATAGTAGTATCTTCTTTTGACGTTATCTGCTTTACAGGAATTTCTACTGCATCCTTTCCCGGTATTTTTATGGAAATGGAATCACCTTCTGCTATTTTTTCCCTTGCTTCCTTTGGAACTTCTGCTGTGAATTCAAAACCGCCTGTACCAATACTGATAAATTCACTTCCTGTGGTTATAATTCCTTCAGAAACTGTTGTATTTAAGAAAATCCCTTTTTCTTCTGCAGAGATTTTTCCCTCCTGGGCAAGCAATTCTTCCACTTCCTGCAGATTTTTTTCCGCCATCTCTACATCAAGCTGCGCACCTTTTACGGTAAAGCCCGCTGACTGCTTCGACTTCTGGGCATTCTGCCGGGTTACCTCATCACTTTTTCGGGCTGTTTCCATTCCTTCCTGTGCATTTGATAATTCCTGTCCTGCTTCCTGAAGACGGCTGTCTGCCTCTGACTGCTTTGCATCAAGCTCTGCCTTTTTTTGCTGAAATTCCATTTCTGCAGTTTCTATTGCCTGCTGATAAACCTCTTCTCCAGTCTGCTCGCGCTCCTGTTCTGCCTTTTGACAGGCAGTTTCCTTCTCCTGATTCAGCCTTTCCAGACTTTGATTATATTCATCCGCAATCTGCTGCCTGTCTGCCTCTGCCTGATTATATTCCGCCTGAGCCTTATCCTGTGCCCTTTGTGCCGTTTCCTCCTCCGGTATCCACGCATCCTGAGTCTGATTTAATTCTGCCTGTTCCAGCTGAAGCTTTGCCTTATCCAACTCTAATACAAGCTCCTGCTTTCTTTTTTCTAACTGCTCCTTCTGGAACTGAATCAACACCTCTCCAGCCTCCACACTGGCGCCATCCTCTTGACAAAATTCCACTAAAAAACCAGCTGGTATCAGATAGGTATTTTTCATCGTGGCCTGTATGGTTCCACCTCCGCTTAGGCTATATACAATACTCCCGCTTTCGGCTTTTTTCACCGTTACTGCCGGTATTGTTATAGAATCCGCCACTCGGGATACTACTGTACATACTGCCATTACGCAAAAAAACAGCAGCAGCATTTTTTGATATAATTTTTTTCTGTCTTTTTCCATCCATTCGTCCTCATGTTTATTCTTTCAATCCAGATGCTGCAATTCCTCTTTCTAAATAACTTTGTCCCCATAAAAACAATAACACTGCTGGAAGCATCATAATAACCGATGCACAAAAGGATACTCCCATCTTATCTATTGTAATATTAGGCAGATATAGTGCCAGCGGCCACTTTGACTTTGTTTCTAAAAACGTCATAGGCTGTTCTATGGTATTCCAGCATTCCAGAAAGCTTAGAATTAATGCCGATAAAATACCCGGCTTCGCCAGCGGAACTGCTATATGCCAAAACACTCGAAATTCTCCAGCTCCATCTATGGAGGCCGCCTCCAGCAGAGGCTGTGGAATATTTTGAAATGTTTTTGTTATGATAAATACAGAAAATGTTGCAAAGATTCCTGGCAATATAATTGCAGCATGGGTATCCAGAAGATGCATCCAGTCCAATACCAGATAGCTGGATACCATGGTTACCTGAAAGGGAAGAATCATCAGTAACATATACACATGAAACAGCAGCTTTTTTCCTGGAAATGTAAAATGAGCAAATGCCCAGCCTGCGGGTACACTTACCAGAAGCATTCCCCCCAATGTGGCAAACACCTGTATACAGGAGTTCCAGAACATTACAAAAAAGCCGGGAGAATCTAACAGGAGTTCCACGTATCCTTGAAGTGTGGGATAGGATGGCATCAGCCTGAATTTGACCTGATTTCCGTTTCCCATAAGAACACCTCCGAAACACTCTGCAATTTCCTGTGATCCACAGAAGGAATAAAGCAATAACAGCAATACCGGAAGCCAGACAAACAGTGATAATATGATGATTCCTGTATTCCCTAATTTTCTTCCCATCTCCGGCCCCTTTCATTGCGGTACCACACTACAGACATAATCAGCAGCATAACACCTGCCATCATGACGGATGCCGAGGTCATCTTCTGAATATCCAGACTTACAAACCAATTATTAAACAGGTGCTGCATCATATAGATACTTCTATGGGGATAATCTCCTGCGATGAGATATGCTTCCCGAAATACCTTAAAGCAGTTTACCAGGGACAAGATTCCTATCATAAATACAGATGACCGAAGCCCCGGCAGGGTCACATACAAAAAGCTCTTCCATGCACCTGCCCCATCCACGCTGGCCGCCTCATACCGTTCTTTAGGTATATCAGAAAGCCCTGCCAGCCAGAGGATAATATCATATCCGGCATTTTTCCATACATAAGTAAAGACCAATACCCCAAAGGCGCTTTCACTGTTCATCCAATTTACAGGAGATAATCCCAAAAAAGAAACTGCTTCGTTAAAAAAACCCTTCTGATCCAGAAACAACCGCCACAGCAATACCACAGATGCCACAGGAATTGCCATTGGAAACAGAAATGTTGTCTTAAAAAATTCCTGTAAAATCCTCATCCTGCTTATCACCAGTGCACACACCAAGGACAGCAGTAACAACAGTGGAACACACACCAGTATAAACCGCAGGGTATTTCCTGCTGCCAGCCGAAACGCCTCATTATTCCATACCGTATGGTAATTTTCTATTCCGGTAAAGCTGCTTCCCATGGCATTTCGAAAGGAACGTCTTACTACATCTGCAAAAGGAATTAGTACAAAAATACATACTCCCAGCAAGCTGGGAGCCAGGAACAGAAGTCCCAGCAGCCCATTCTTTTTATTCCGCATAATAGGTGTCCGCTTTCGCGGTAATTCCCTGTATGGTTTGTTCCAGTTCCTGATTTCCTTCATAATACATCTTCGCCTCTTCAAATACGATATCTTGTAAAACACTGTCTTCTTCTGAGCTTTTTTTCAATTCCTTTGCTTTATTCAACATATCTTCTATTTCCGTTTTCAATGGCATTCCAAAGGACATGGTATCCGTTTCATCCGTTCCGCTTATTCCCACTAATGTTCCGTCTTTATCTTTTTCCCCTACGTAATCAAGCCCCTGCTCCTTCAATATGGCTGATGCATTCTGATTCATGGGAAGTCCATCAAACATATCACACTCCTGAACCTCCTGTGAAAACAATATTTTTATAAAATCCTCTGCAAATTCTGTATTTTCTGATGCACTATTAATACCTGCCAATCCATGAGGTACGAAGGTATCCTGATTAAATCTCAATGGAAAATTCTTCTCTCTCATAACTGTAAAGGGTACCATCAGATCCATCACGCTTGTAATTTCCTCTGATACCACCTGCTCCTCGTTCATACTTCCCACACTATTTCCTACCTGCCAGCTAGAAAGCTTTACGCCCTCCATATCTTCCATCTTTTCGCCGGTCTCTTCTGATATATATTCCTTTTCCAGTTCTGCATCAATACGTTTTCCAATTTCCTTTATGCAATACAAACAGGTTTCCAGATTTTCTTTGTTTAATGTCACATCCTTATCCATCAGTTCATCCTGATACATATTTGTAAATAATCCAGTCAGTTCTCCGTAGCTTACAGAATCCATAAATAACTGGTTTTCATGTGTATCCAGCCAGGTCTTCAGATTATTCAAACTGTCTAAGGCATCTATCATCTCCTGATTTCCATAGAGAATCGGAAGCCCATACCGTGCCGGTATGGCGTATATACTACCGTCCTCCTGCTGATAACACTCCGCCAAATCCTTCTGCAGCGTTCCATCCGATATGAGGGGTTTTACGATATTGGAAATATCTTTTAGTACCCCTTTTTCTAGCAGTGAATCCACTGGAAGCTGGTCTAATATCAACACATCTGCACCACTCTTGTTCAGCAGCTCTGTATTTAAAACACGTATCTTGTCTGCCTTGGTCGTAGACGAATCCGATTCACCTGTCTTATAAGAGACCTCCACCTCCGGGTACTTCTGACTGAAAATACCAACAGCCTGCCGCACAGTAGCATTTTCTTCCAAACTATAAATACTGAACTTTTTTCCAGAATCCGTCTTGGCATCTTTATCATAATAATAATGTTTTACTGTGACTTGGTTACTGCCCGTATCAAATAATCCATAAAAATCATCTGATGCACCTTTTATAAAATCAATGGCATGAGACACAGGAGAACCCATGGTCATATTTCCTCCTTCTGCCAGAGTTTCCACTAACGTTCCCTCCGGCTGCATATGGTGAATTCCCTCTTGATTCATAAAATAAATCTCATTGCTGTCTCCTAAAATTACATCGCCATTCCGCACATCAGAGCCATAAGACATAGATGCTATTTCCTTTTTTTCCTCTATATTCCAAATGGTAAATCCTGTGTTTTCTTTATTAGGCAGCACTATATTTTTCCCATTAACATCCACAGGATTCAGGGCATCTGTTGATGTTTTATCATAAGGAATGGAATGGAGCAGATTACCGCTGGCGGCATTATACACCTTAACCTCCTTATTTCCCTCCAGAACAAGATTTCCATTTTCCATTACGTGAAGCTCTGTTCCAAAGTAATAAAAACTACTGTCCTCACTAACTTCCCCTGCTTCATTCAGCTCTGGCACATTGATTTCTTCTGCTGTGCCTTCTCCTGTCTGTTTTAACAAATGCATTTTAAAATTCTCATCCGTAACAATGGCATAGCTGCTGCCATCTTCTCCTGCTGCAATACTTACCACACTTCCATTGGGAATCTGTGTGAGCCAGGATGCATCTTCTGCTTTCCATTCCACCCCATCCTGAGAGACATACCTGCTATAGCTTCCGCTTGCCTCTTCTAATGCATATACTTCTATGCCGCCTTCTTTATTTTTTAAAAGGCGCTGCATGGATTCATTCTGCTTTAGGGGAATTTTCACATTTTCTTCTATATACTTTCCTACCATTTTCTTTGTACCGTCTTTTTCTTCTTTGTTCTTATCGCTATTCCCACCACATCCGCTTATGGATCCTGCAATCATACAGATACTTAACACCATTGCCGTAATTTTTTTTAATTTCATTTGTTTACCTCCTTGCTTTGTACTACCATACTAACAAATAAATCTCTAAAAAACTTTTAAGAAACCTAATATTTCCTAGAGATTTTTTAGAGATTTATTTGCTATAATGATACCAGGGGCAAAAGGTCATGCTTTTCATGCTTGCATGAAAAAGCATGAGGTTGGGACCCGCAAAACATGAGAAAGT
>CAZUKR010000130.1:0-6606 GCA_964620885.1 uncultured Eubacterium sp. | reverse complement strand
CTCGTTTAGCACCGACCGAAGCGGAGCGAAGATGCGTGAGCAATCCGTAGGTATCGTGTAGCCAAAATTTTCTTGACAAAAAAAACCATATGTATTATTGTATTAAGTGAATAGTACAAATATGAAAAAGATGAACTGGGAAAAAGGAAAGGGGAACATTATGAAACAAAATGCGAATAAGAAAAAATCACACAAAAAGCTTTGGATTATATTAGGAATCGTAGCATTATTAGTGATTGGAGTGATTGCCTGGGGTGTTCACACCGTGAAAAATATGGCTGAGGCAATGACGGAAGCCATGAGCGGAAATACAGCAGATGTAGAAAAAGGATCCATTGAAGTAATTACAGAAGGAAGCGGTGTGGTAGAAACTGCGGAATCAACAGCAACAGATATTTCTTACAATGTAACACTCAGACATCTGTACAAACAAGATGGGGAAACAGTAAAGTCCGGAGATGTGATTGCAGAATTTGACGGCACAGCATTGGATGAATCAATTTCTGCATTGGAGCAGCAGTTGGAATCCTTGGATGCCCAGATACGTATGACATCAAAGGATGGAAAGACAACAGTAACAGCACCTGCCGGCGGAAGGGTAAAACGAATTTTTGCAGCGGAGGAAGATTCTGTATTATCTGTACAGAACAGCAATCCGGGGCTGGCAGAGATTGCAGCAGACGGCAGACTGAAGGTAGAATTTGAAACGGAAATGGAAGTTGTACCGGGACAGAAAGTAATTGTAATATATGGAGAAGACCGAATCGACGGAATTATAGAAGGAATAAAAGGTAATACAGTAACAGCAGCATTCAGTGATTCTGAAAAATATGATGTAGATACAGAGGTGGAGGTTCTGACACAGGAAGACGTCTCTATGGGAAAAGGAAAAGTAGAGAGCAGTCAGCCAATTTATGCTGTAGCAGACAGTGGTACCGTAAAAAGTATTTCTGTAAAGGTGAATGATAAAGTTTCAGCAGGAAACACACTGCTAAAGCTGAAAGACACAGGGTACTCTGCATCTTATATTTCTTTATTAGAGCAAAGACAGCAGCTGGCAGATAAAGTGGCAGAGGCAAAGGAATATCGTAAAGGTTATATTGTAAAGGCACAAACAGATGGTATTATCAGCCAGATGACAGCCAAAGAAGGGGATATACTGGCAGCAGGAACCTTGTTCTGCAAAGTAATGGATACCAGTGCATATGAGGTGGTTCTTACCATTGATGAGTTGGATATTCAGGGAATTGAAGCAGGACAAAAGGTAGAAGTTACCGTAGATGCAGTAGAGGATACGATGTATGAAGGAACCGTTTCTAACGTGTCTTTAGCAGGAGAAAATGAAAATGGCGTAGCAGGATATAGTGTGTCGGTAGGGTTAGCGGATGCTCAGGGACTGCTTCCGGGGATGAGTGCAAATGGAAAGATTACGGTAAATAATAATACAGATGCACTTCTGGTTCCGATAGATGCTCTTCAGACCAAAGAGGGAAAGAAAGTTGTAATCGTAGTAAAAGATAAAGGTGTAACAGAAGAAAGAGAAGTAACGGTAGGATTGGTAAATAATGAAAATGCAGAAATTCTGGATGGCGTTTCGGAAGGAGAAAAGGTTCAGATTACCGTAAAATTAGAGGACATTTATTCTCAGATGGGAATTACCATGCAGGAAAGTGATACGGAATAGGAAGGGGAAGCCATGATTACATTAAAGAATATCAGAAAGACCTATCTCGTGGGAAATGAAGAAGTACATGCGCTGGATGGTGTAAGTCTTTCCATAGAAGAACATGAATTTGTGGCAATTATCGGTTCTTCCGGAAGTGGTAAATCTACCCTTATGAATATTATCGGATGCCTGGATAACGCAGATCAGGGAGACTATTATATAGATGGTCAGAATATTTCGGATTTATCAGAAAAAGAACTGGGAAAAATGCGCAATCGTAAAATCGGTTTTATTTTTCAGCAGTTTAACCTGATTGCCAAGCTGGATGCATTTGAAAATGTGGAGCTTCCATTGATATATCAGGGGATGGGTGGAAAAGAACGAAAAATACGTGTAGAAGAGGCATTGGAAAAGGTCGGATTACAGGACCGGATGCATCACAGACCCAATCAGTTAAGCGGCGGGCAGCAGCAGAGAGTAGCGGTAGCCCGGGCGTTGGTGACAAGTCCTACTCTGATTCTGGCTGATGAGCCCACAGGTAACCTGGATTCCAAATCCAGCCATGATATCATGAAACTTATACAGGAACTGCATAAGCAGGGAAATACCATTGTGCTGATTACCCATGATACTGATATTGCCAAAAAAGCCCCACGGCAGGTGCGGCTGTTAGACGGTAAAATTGTATGGGATTCAGAAAATGCGGAGAAAGAAAGTGAGGCGGAGGAAAGATGAAATTTACCCAGGGAATAAAAATGGCAATTTCTTCGGTACGTTCCAATAAAATGCGTTCCTTTCTTACCATGCTGGGTATTATTATCGGAGTTATGGCAGTTACTCTGCTGGTATCATTGGTACAGGGGGCTACGAATACCATTACTGACGAATTATCCGGTTTAGGGGGAAGTAACCTGAGCTGTATGGTAACCAAGACTACACCGAGAATCGAATTGGATGAAGTTTTGGCATTACAGGAAAAAGATGAAATAGGAATGGTATCTGTCTATAATAGTGGAAAAGGTATTGCCACTGCAGCAGGAAATCAGGAAGATATAAGCATTACAGGAATTACACAGAACTATCAGGTATTAAATGATATGAAGATAGAAAATGGAAGATATCTGACGGATGTAGAAAGTGAATACCGTCTTTCCAACTGTCTGGTGGGAGCTGGTGTGGCTACCAATCTTTTTGGAAATACAGATGTTTTGGGAGAAACAATCCGCATCAACGGAAAAGATTTTATCATTGTGGGAATTCTGGAAGAAACCGGAGCCAATGCTTTAAACAGTACAGATTTAAATGTATATATGCCTTTTGAAACTTCACAGCGTTTGTTAAAGATGAGCGGAGTTACAACTTTTGATGCATCGGCAACAAGTGACCAGCAGGTAGAAAAAGCAGAGAAAACCCTGAATAGCTTTCTGAAAGGAAAGGTAGGTAAGGACAATTACAGCGTTTTAAACATGGGAAGCATTATAGAAATGATAGAGAATGTGTATAATGTGCTGGGATACCTTCTGGGAGGGATCGGAGGAATTGCCCTACTGGTTGGCGGTATCGGAATTATGAATATTATGCTGGTATCTGTTACAGAACGAACCAAGGAAATTGGTATACGAAAAGCTATAGGGGCACAAAAAGGAGATATTATCGTACAGTTTCTGATTGAATCTGTGGTGCTGTCCCTAATGGGAGGATTTATAGGAATTGTGTTAAGCGGCGGAATACTTGCAATCATAAATATGTTTGCTACGGCCTATCATTTCTCCATTACATTATCTGTAGCACTGGTAGCAGTAGGATTCTCAGTAGGAGTAGGAATCCTGTTCGGTATTTATCCAGCCAATAAGGCGGCAAAATTAAAGCCAATCGACGCGTTACGATTTGAGTAGGCATATTGACAATGAAACCTCTGCTCTACTATAATGGAGACGTAGTTTTACGGAAGAAAACCAGAAGGAGGTTTCATATATGCTGGAGTTAAAAGAACTGAAATGGCAGCTTTCCAGCGGTGAGGAAATTTTAAAAGGAATTAATCTCACAATTCCAGAAGGAAAGCTGACTGTTGTAACCGGCCCAAACGGCGGAGGAAAAACGTCACTGGCGAAATTGGTAGCAGGCTTGGAACTGCCTACCTCAGGAAACATTATATTGAACAAAGAAGATATTACACATTGCAGCATAACAGAACGCGCACAAAAAGGAGTCAGCTATGCATTTCAGCAGCCCGTACGGTTTAAAGGAGTAACCGTACGGGATTTGCTGGAATTAGCAGCAGAGGAGAAGCTGTCGGAGGAAAAAATCTGTGGAATTCTTGGAGAAGTAGGGTTGTGTTCACAGGAATATATTGATCGTTCTGTAGATGCAGGCCTTTCCGGCGGAGAGAGTAAGCGTATCGAGATTGCTACTGTTTTGGCGAGGAAAAATGCGAAGGTATTGATTTTTGATGAACCAGAAGCTGGGATTGACCTTTGGAGCTTCTCACGTCTTATTGAAGCATTCCAGAAGCTGAAAAAGGAATATGGAGAAACACTGATGATTATTTCACATCAGGAGCGAATATTAGAAATAGCAGACTATGTGGTAGTAATAGAGAATGGAAAAGTTCGTACCGCAGGTGACAAAACAGAGGTATTGCCGGAACTATTAAGTCAGGAAAAGACAAGCCGCTGCCCACTTGGAAGAGATTGGGAAGGAGGTTTCATACATGAATGATATTACAAAAAAACTGTTAAGTGAAGTATCTGATTTTAAAGGAGAGTTCAAAGGAGCCTACAATATTCGGGAGAATGGAGGATGTGCAGGAAGACAGTCCTCTGAAAATATAAAAATTGAATCTAAAACCGATGGCCCAGGCATTGATATTCGCATCAGTTCCAAAACACAGCAGGAAACGGTATATATTCCCGCCTGTGTAACCCAAGGGAATGTAAGCGATTTAGTATACAATGATTTTTATGTAGGGGCTGGTGCAGATGTAACAATTGTTGCAGGCTGCGGTGTGCACACAGATAATGAAGGTGTTGCAAGGCACAACGGTATCCACCGCTTCTTTCTGGAAAAAGGTTCCCACGTTTTGTATCAGGAAAAACATATTGGAACCGGAACAGGAGAAGGATTAAAAAGAATAGATCCAGTTACAGATATCTATATGGAAGAAGATTCTGTATTGGAGATGGATACCATGCAGATTAGCGGTGTAGACTACAGTGACCGGAAGACGACAGCTTCCCTGAAAGCCCGGGCCCGTCTGATCATTCATGAACGTATTATGACAGATGCAGAAGAACAGGCCAGGACAGATTTTGAAGTGTCTATGGATGGAGAAGATGCAGGAGTAGATCTGGTATCAAGATCTGTAGCAAGAGGGGAATCTTATCAGGACTATCGTTCTTCTATTAAAGGCAACTGCCGTTGTACCGGACATTCAGAATGCGATGCAATACTGGTGGGAAATGGAAAGGTAAATGCAGCACCGGAACTTTATGCGGGAGATATTGATGCTTCCTTAATTCATGAAGCTGCCATTGGAAAGATTGCCGGAGAGCAGATTATTAAGCTTCAGACTCTGGGGCTGACGGAACAGCAGGCAGAGGAAAAAATCATTCAAGGATTTTTAAAAGAATAGGAAGTGTGAGACGTGAAATACGAAGATAGCAGATATGGGCAGAAGGCAGGAGAATATTTCAAAGCAGGATATAACTGCTCCCAGTCGGTCGTGCTTGCCTTTGAAGAATTGTATGGGATAGACCGGGAAATGGTGTTAAAGCTTAGTTCTTCATTTGGAGGCGGTATGGGAAGACTGCGGGAAGTATGCGGAGCAGTCAGCGGAATGCTGATGGTAGCCGGACTTTTGTATGGATATGACGGACCGAAGGATTATGAAGGAAAATCAGAGCATTATGCAAGGGTGCAGGAACTGGCAAAGGAATATGAAAAAGAAAACGGCTCTATTATCTGCCGGGAACTGTTGGGACTGGGAAAAAAGAGGGACCAGCCGCAGCCGGAACAGCGTACCGATACATATTATAAAAAACGCCCCTGTGAACAGCTAGTAAGAATGGCAGCGGGCATTATGGAAGAATATATACAGCAGAATCCCATAGAGTAAAAGAAGAGGGGGTGTCGGGAAATTTAATTTTCTTTTTATGTATATACTAGATATGGGAGTCACATAAAACGTGATTCCCATATCTAGTATCGCGAGAAGTCAGTGGTTTTATTTCCCAACATCCTCCTTTTTATTTTATATAAACCAAATCTAAACTTTTTATAAAATGTTAAAATCTGTATTGACAAAAAAAAAACAGAGTGCTACATTAAATACATAGCGTTAGCACTCGAATTGAATGAGTGCTAATAATTAAAAAGTTTTGCATAGAATACATTTATAAATCAAGGAGGAATTGTAATGAAATTAGTACCTTTAGCAGACAGAGTTGTATTGAAACAGTGTGAGGCAGAAGAAACCACAAAGTCTGGAATTATTCTGGCAGGTTCCGCACAGGAAAAACCACAGGAAGCAGAAGTTGTAGCAGTAGGACCAGGCGGCAACGTAGATGGAAAAGAAGTGACTATGCATGTAAAACCCGGAGATAAAGTTATCTACTCCAAATATGCAGGAAACGAAGTTAAACTGGATGGAGAAGAATATATCATTGTAAAACAGAATGATATTCTTGCAGTTGTAAAATAATAAATATTTTGTTTTGGATAATAGATAATCAGGAGGAATGAGAATCATGGCTAAAGAAATTAAATTTGGCGCAGACGCAAGAGCAGCACTGGAAAAAGGTGTTAACCAGCTGGCTGATACAGTAAGAGTAACTTTAGGACCGAAAGGAAGAAATGTTGTACTGGCAAAACCTTACGGAGCTCCGCTGATCACAAATGACGGTGTTACAATCGCAAAAGAAATCGAATTGGAAGATGGATTC
>CAZUKR010000129.1:0-6822 GCA_964620885.1 uncultured Eubacterium sp. | reverse complement strand
TTGAAAGTCGACTGGAGAAAAGCTGGAATTTAAAAAAGATTTCTTGGTGGAGGTTTGCATTTGATAACATAATAGTATCCTATAAAAGATGAAATGTTTGCTTCCAAGGTAAAAGAAAAGGAGTACAGATTTTATGACATTAAAAACGATTAATTCTAAGAGTTTTACTAAAGAAAATAGTAAAGGAATCAACAAACCAAACGAAGATTTTTTTATTGCGGATGACAATTTAAATATTTATATTGTTGCAGATGGGGTGTCTAGAGATAAGATAAACGGTATTTATCCAAATCCAAGTCCTTCACAAGCAATAGCTAAGTTGTTTGTTGATTCAACACATAAATATATTGCAGATAATATACAGCAAGAAAAAAAATACACTACACTTTTGTTTAAAGCAATGCAATATGCAAATATAATTATTAAAGATAAAAATAGTACTCTAATAAATGATTTTTTGCCAGGCACAGTTGGTATTACTGCACTAGTTAAAAATAATATACTCTATTATTCATATATTGGAGATTGTTATGGAATGGTAATTAGTAATAATGAAAAGTTAATAATTACAAAATGTCAGACTGAACAAATTACCATTCATAAAAAAGAGTTTACTTCTAATGAAATACGAAATGTTATCTGTAATAATCCAAAACATCCTTATTCTTATGGAGTACTTAATGGAGACGAGAGGGCTTTGAAATTTATTGAGACTGGTAAAATAGATATGAATAATATTAGTTGTATATACTTATATTCTGATGGTTTAGATAATGCGATGAATGAATTAAGTGTTTACAACCTCAAGACTATGAAGCTGAATGATATAGTTAATTATGATAATGAAGAAGACGACAAAACTATTATATCAATTAATTGTTTTGAATAGAGGTTCGTATATAATATAGCATAGAGAAATTTATTAGATGAGGTGAGAACATATTTTACATATGAGGAGGATAAAATGAGGACGAAAACGGTTTGGAAAATTTTACGTGTGACATTACTGTATGCATTGTTTCTAATTATAGAAAACTATGTATTTAGTTTCCTTATTTACAAATTCAGAATAAGTCATGATATTTCATTTTATGATATACTTTTAATGAGGCTACTTGATGAAAGCACTTCTAAAATTCATACAACTTTGAGTGTTATAGTTATAATTCTGCTACAAAGATTTCTTGAGGTGGTGGCAATTTCAATTTTAGCAAGTTATATTTTTACATATATATTAAATCGTCGACCAACCATTGTTTTTCCTGATAAATTAGTTATTAGACATAGAACTAGCGAAGGAAGTAACAAATTGTTAACGCTTGGAATTTTAATTGGAAATAAGAGTAAGTTTAACTTACACAACGTCGAGTGTGTCTTAACTTGCTATTATGTAAAAACGACAAAACCGTTGTTGACAAATGGAGAATTTTCGGTTAAATATATGCAACCTATTGTTTCAAATTATTTCAGGTTTTCTTTTGTTTTGAGAGAATTTCCGTCAAAAATTCTCGAAGATTTTATATATAAAGATCCTGAATGCTATGAATTGGACAGTATTGGAGTATTAATTTCTGGAAATTCTAATTTTTTAGGGAATGCATTTAGAGTAACAAAAAGGTATAAACTGTCAGACATTGTATTTGATGAACATATACCAGATTTTACGGATACAATTAAAAATCCGCTAACGGGTAAAGTTATTATTAAAAAAATCAATTGGGATGAAATAAGTAAGGTAGTAGAAGTAAATGAAACGACAAGACAAGAGATTGTTGAGGAGATAAAAGAGATTATAGATGAGAAACATAATAAAAAGTGTTCTGAAAAGAATGACAAAAATAAATTTAGTATAAAAAGATATGTGAAGAATACCTTACAAAGATTAAGCGATAAATCAGACGTGAAATAACTATTTTAATACATAAAAGAAGTAATGTAGAGCTATTGAGTTATGGAGAATAAGAGTTAAGAAGACGACAGTGTTATTTGCTGTCGTCTTCTCTATTCATTTACTTATTAAATTTATGTTAATAAGCAGTAAATCTAAGTCGTAAATGACGGTGAATACCTAAGATAAGTTAGTTAGTAATAAAGTACTTATTTTTCTAGGCATTGATAAATTCATATGGTATAATATCCTTAAATTACTATTTCTGTATTTTGGGCGGTACGAAAGTAAGTTTTAGAAGTTGGTTAACAAGAACAGTTTATGCACATCTTTTTTAAGTCAGGTAAGTCATGGCAGTGTTCCATACCGATGAAATTAATAATATCCCCAGTCTGGGTATCCCAAATTGGGTCCCGGACTGGGGATTGTGAAGGATTAGAAGGAGTAATAAGTGATATATATGGAGTTGATTAGCCAGATGGGGCGTGAAATACCAGGCAGTTTATTAACAGGCGAACCAATTCGCAGATGCCACTAGGTCAATATCGGAAGTGTATCAGTCAAGTGGCAGTATGGAGGAACAAAACCTATGTTAAAATTAACAGAAATACGAAAATCATATCAAACCTTTGGGTTTAGCCAAACGGCTTTAGACGGGGTTTCGGTAGCGTTCCGCGACAATGAGTTCGCGGCTATTTTAGGACCTTCGGGATCAGGGAAAACAACGATGCTAAATATTATTGGCGGACTTGACCACTACGATTCCGGGGATTTGGAAATTGATGGAATATCAACAAAAAAATACAAATCAAGCGACTGGGATACGTATCGTAACAATCGTATCGGCTTTGTATTTCAAAGCTATAACCTGATTCCCCATCAGTCAGTTTTAGCTAATGTGGAGCTGGCGTTAACCCTCAGCGGTGTCTCCTCGTCAGAGCGTAAAAAAAGGGCTACGAAAGCTCTGGACGATGTAGGGCTGGGTGATCATGTCAGAAAATTGCCAAGCCAGCTGAGCGGTGGACAAATGCAGCGAGTGGCCATTGCCCGGGCATTGATTAATGATCCGGAGATTTTATTGGCTGATGAGCCTACCGGAGCACTGGATACCAAAACCAGTAAACAGGTTATGGAGCTTTTACGTGAAATCGCCAAGGACCGGCTGGTTATCATGGTAACCCATAATCCGGAATTGGCCGATGAATACGCCAACCGTATTATTCGTGTTCAGGATGGAAAGGTGGTTGATGATACCAATCCCCTGGATCCCGAGAAAGAAAAACAGCGACCCGGTGCCCCGCCACACAAGGTTAATATGTCACTATTTACTGCTATTTCGTTGTCGCTTAGTAATCTTATGACAAAGAAGGGTCGTACCTTTGTAGTGTCTTTGGCCGGTTCTATCGGAATTATAGGTATTGCCGCCATTCTAGCTCTGGCCAGTGGTATTAATGCTTATATCGAGAATATTGAAGAGGAGACCATGAGCATCTATCCCCTGACCATTCAGCAGTCTGGAATTGATTTTAACAGCCTGTTTGCCAGTTTCGGCGGAGGGGAAACGGATGAAGCAGAGGATGAAAAAGACCAGAAGAGTAAGAATCAGAAGAGCAAACATGTTGAAGAACGAAGGATTGTTGAAAGTGTTTTTCAGAGTCAGAATAAGAATGATTTGAAATCTCTAAAAACTTTTATCGAAGAAAACAATAAAAGAATCGATCCTTAC
The DNA here is from genome assembly GCA_964620885.1 of uncultured Eubacterium sp. Taxonomy (GTDB): domain Bacteria; phylum Bacillota; class Clostridia; order Lachnospirales; family Lachnospiraceae; genus Petralouisia. Next base: position 3,208 of record CAZUKR010000129.1, on the reverse strand, counting down.
GTCAAGACGATTCAGTACAAATACGATGTCACCCCCCAGATTTACTTAAGTGATATGAAGAAGGGAGTGGATCAGGTAAGTCCCGATGCCTTGCTTAGCAGTTATGGCATTGGCGGCAGTAGTGCCATGACATCCCTTTTTGGCGGCGGTTCCACAGGAATGGACGTCTTTAATGAATTACCCGGTGCCAGCGAAATGTACGATTACCAGTACGAGATTAAGGCTGGACGCTGGCCGGAAAGTTATGATGAAACAGTGCTGGTGTTAATGCCGGACGGCAGTATTTCTGATTATGTGCTTTATGCAATGGGCCTCAGAGAACGAAAAGAATTAAAAGATATGCTGTCTTCCCTGCTTAGCAATCCGGAAAAAGAAGCGAAACTTGACAATAAGGAAATCAATCTGACATATGAAGACTTGATGGCAGCTGAGTTTAAGGTTATCAGTTCCGCTAAGCGCTATCAATACGATGATAAATACAATGTCTGGGTGGATCGTTCAGACAACGATGCATATATGAAAAAAATTGTTGGAGAGGGAACCAATTTAAAGATTGTTGGAGTAGTTCAGCCTGATCCTGATGCTACAGCCACCTCGCTTTCTTCAGGCATCAATTATACCTCGAAATTAATTCCGCATTTGATGGAAGAGGCCGCTGATACGGATATTGTTAAGCAACAGCTGAAAAGTCCCGCAGTAAATGTTTTAACTGCTAAGACTTTTGCGGAGGAAAAAGAAGAAGCCTCACAAGGAGATTTTGATTTTGCCGATTTAATTTCAATCGATGAAAATGCAATTAAAGATGCTTTTACCATTGATGAATCAAAGATTAATCTTGATTTTTCGAAACTTGGCGATATGTCAGGTATGGATATGTCAGGTCTTGATTTATCAGGCATGGATTTATCGGGCATGGATTTATCCGGTATGGACTTATCAGGCATGGATTTATCCGGTATGGATTTGTCCATTGATGTGGCAGACATTCAGATGCCGGAGATGGACCTGAGTGAACTGACTGCCTCCCTAGCAGAGCAGGTTAATATTCCTGCGGATGCGTTAAATGCCATTATGGTACAGGTGCTTCAGGACTTTCTGGTAGATCAGATTGCTCAGGGAGTTCTGGATCCGAACCAGATTGTTGCGAATTTTCAGGAATATCTGAATAAACCGGAGGTTCAGGCGCAGATTATCGGGCAACTCAATCAACTGGTAGATGTCACACAGCTTACGGACCAAATCAATGAAGTAATCGCACAGTATCTGCAAACGACAATGCAAACTTACATGGAAGAGGTAATATCTTCTATGCAGACACAGCTGGCAGAACAGTTGCAAACCCAGATTCAAGGACAAATGCAGAATCAGATAGCAATGCTGCAGACGCAGTTGGCAAATCAGTTGCAAACCCAGATTCAAAGTGCACTGGAAAGCCAGATGAGCAAGCTTGGTGGACAGTTACAAACCCAGATTCAGGGTCAGATGGAAGCAGTTATGGGGCAATTGCCAGACCAGTTACAAAACGCAATCGGGATTGATCAGGATGCTTTTGCCTCTGCCTTTCAGGTGAACATGTCAGAAGATGAGATTATGGAACTGATGACCACCATGATGAAACAGGAAGACAGCACTTATGAGAACAATCTGAAGAAGCTGGGATATGCCACTACAGATAATCCATTGCAGATTAATCTTTATCCGAAGAATTTTAATGCCAAGTCAGAAGTAGAAGACTTTTTGCACGATTATAATGACAAGATGGAAAAATCCGGTGATGAGGAGAAAGTTATCAACTATACCGATCTGGTTGGTACGATGATGTCATCAGTTACTGACATTGTGGATACCATCAGCTATGCGCTGATTGCTTTTGTCGGAATCTCCCTAATCGTTTCTTCTATTATGATAGGTGTCATCACTTATATTTCAGTACTGGAGCGAAAAAAAGAGATTGGTATCCTGCGTGCTATCGGAGCCAGCAAACGTGATGTCCGGCGAGTATTTAATGCAGAAACTCTAATCATTGGATTCGTTGCTGGACTGCTGGGAGTTACGGTTACCTATCTGATTAGTATTTTCGCTAATATCATTGTCTATAATAAGCTGGGAATCGAAAATATTGCTCAGCTGCCGGTGAATGCGGCATTGATTCTTATTGGTATCAGTATGTTGCTGGCATTTATTTCCGGTCTGTTCCCGGCATCAGCTGCCGCACGGAAAGATCCGGTGGAAGCACTGCGAAGTGAATAGGAACTAAAATTATTAGAATAACAAATAAAGAAGTGGTGTCGGGAAATTCAATTTTCCGACACCACTTCTTTTATGCCAAACATATTTTTCTTGCATATTTGTTTCTCGAATCTTCTATTATATTTATCCTGCCAGCTTCAATAAATTTTTCGATTCTTTGGGCGTACCACCAGTCCCCAATGGAAATAGGATAATAGCCTAAAATATCCCCAATCAGTCTTGCCTGTTTTATTGGTTTTTTAGTAAGCTTCTGCCATATCAAAAAATCATAAAATTCCTCTGGCACACCCAGTAATTTCCCATTAACAACTGCTCGTAATGGCATATTTTCCTCTATAAGTTCTGTCCATCGACTTGCGAACATTTGGCGCTCTTCCAAAGACAATTGCCTTTCGTACTGCAGGAATTCTCCAAATTCTTCCGGTGCAACTTCACCCCAGTTTTGATATGATACGGTACAGTTCTCATTTATTTTATACTCTGGGAGCTTAACCACCCAAACTGCATTTTTATAATCTCTCAGAAAATCGCATAGAAAATATAGTCCACACAAAGAATAGGGGCTGTTACTGTACCAGATTCTGATACTTTCTCCGTCAGCCAGATAGTTTTTTAATCTTTGAAGTTCTTTAGAATATATAGTTCCAGCTTCTTTAAGCTCTGATTCCAGTTCTTGATTTTTATTCCATTCCTGATAAAGAATAGAGAAAATCAAATTCTTTCTATAATCGCTATCAACAGATTCTTTGATGTCTCCAATATCCAGCATAAATGCTAAGCAAATCACTTCTTTTGAATTTCCCGGAATCCACGTGAGCTGTTTATTGAGCAAATGTTTGCGTTTCGCTGCCTTCATAGAACCAGCTTCGCTTTCTCCAAACAATACCTCTATCATAATTTATCTCCTTAAAATTCGGATTTGTTGTAAGTTTACAAATGTATTTTATCATACAGAAAC
>CAZUKR010000128.1:0-7014 GCA_964620885.1 uncultured Eubacterium sp. | reverse complement strand
ATGTTATATTAGGTAATACCTAAATATATTAGGGGATACCTAAGAGAATGGAGTTTCTATCATGAACAATGGAATAAAGGTTGTCAATGGAGGAGTGCAACCCCAGAAAGAAGAGCCAACATATGATGAATCAGTACGATTTCAAGCAAAACTTATTGGTGTCTGGGAGCAGCAACAGCAAGTGCTCGGTTACACAAAGGCAACAATAGCATTGAATCTCAGAAATCTAAATGAAATCTTAGATATAAGTGAAAAGTTTATATGGGAGCTAAATGCATCTGATATGGATTTGTTTTATGAAAAGCTTGTTGGAAAAGGATTGTCGTATTCTACAAGGCGCAAATATCAGTCATGTATATCTGCATTTCTTGATTTTTTACAAGCAAGGCACAGTAAAGATATTTATGAACAATACGGTGTAAATGTTCCAAATATTATAGATAAATTCAACAGGCATATGCATCGTAATGATGATGTGGATATACCAGTTCTTCCGCCTGAGCCTGAAATATTAAATCGTTTTTGGAATGGCTTAAAGGAAGAAATGTCAACTGCAAGAAAGTATGCTACAATAGCAAGAGATTATATGATATTTCGCACAATGGAAAAGGCTGGTTTGAGATCTTTTGAATGCGTAATGCTCGATGTTAAGGACATACGATTCGATTTAGGGGAAAAGGGGAAAATTCATGTTCGCTATGCAAAAGGTTCTAAGGGAAACGGATATAAAGAACGGTTAGTACCGATGCTGATGGGATTAGATGAATTGCTGCAATGGTATTTGAAGAATGTAAGACCGGTGTTTACAGAGGAAGTATCGGGCCCACTATTTTTAAGTGAGACGAAAAGGAGGATATCACGAGATGTTGCAAGAAATTCGCTTCGAAGAAGACAAAGAGACTTGGGATTTTCTGATGATGAGATTTTCAGTCCACACCAGCTACGACATGAGTTTGCAACTAAACTTACAGAAATGGGTGTGGATCTGCTCACTTTGAAAACACTTTTGGGTCATAGTCAGATTCAAACGACTTTTGCTTATGTCTCACCAGGCGATGACTTCTTGGAGAAAAGAATACGAATGGCTCAAAATAAGTGGAAAAAGTTACTGGAAGCATATGAAGAAGAACAGGAGGATAAATAAATGTCTTTGGAATGGAAACTTAGAAAGGTTATGGCTGAAAAAAATGTTTGGTCAGGAGCAGAGCTTGCCAGACTGCTTCAGGACTTAGCAGGCTATAAATTATCTGCACCCTCTATAAGTGCATTGATAAATGATCAACCAAAGCAGGTAAAGACAGAAACTATGGATGCTCTATGCATGGCTTTAGAATGTACACCAAATGATTTATGGGTGTTTACTCCTACACCATATGTAAAGAAAAAACAAGAAAAGGTTGTTCCCATTAAAAAAGTAGCAAATGGGAAAATGCCGCCTTTATAAATGTTTATTTATAATTCGCTTGAAATATCAGTTGAGAAGCTATGGGTAATCAGAATACTTGAGGAGTATAGGGATTTTTTGATTAGTTATCATAAGGAACAGAAGGCGGTTTTACATCATTTACGTAATTCGACAAATATTTTTGTTGAAATGGAAACCATTGTTCCGAATGAATTGACTTATGATTGGCTTGAGAGTAGTTTTGAAGTTTATGGAAAAGCAAAATCATGGAAAAGTCTAACTGGATTTTTGATTCGAAAAAAGATGATTAATTTACCATCTGAGAACTCAAAATACAGAAAGCAATGTAAGAATTATGTAGAAAAGATTCCAGAAAGTTTTCAGAAATGCTTAAACTGGTATATAGAAGATAAATTTGCATTGCAGGAACGACAGATTGCTAATAATGCCAGTAGCCCGATTAAAGCACGAACAATTGAAACAGATGTATGTTCTTTATACAGAATGGTGCGATGGATAACTGAAAATCATGAAGAAGTAAAATATTGGACTGATTTTACAGAAACGATAGTCAATAAGTATTTATTATCATTGCCTATATCTAATAGGGAGTGTACGAGAAAAGATTTATATCAGTTTTTCAAATTTGCGAAACGTAAGAGATGCTTATTTACGATTCCAATGACAGATTATAAGACCAGGGAGGTTCCACGAATATGTGAAGCACTAACACATAAGGAGCAGATGGTTCTGTATCAAAAAATAAAAGCTGAGGGAGTATCATTTTCATATGAAGCACTCTTGACATCATTGAGTTTTCTTCATGCAGTACAGCCAATGAGAATAGCGGAAATAAAATTGAGTTCAATTAATGTGGAGAGAAATATCATCCATATGAAAGCAATTCCAGATATTTATCTTATGCCAATTGAGGTAGTTTTACTTAAAGAGTATCTTTTGCAAAGAGTAGATTTTCCAAACCAGGAGACAAATAGTCACTTGTTTATTAGAAGAAATAGAGGTGATTATATTCCTGATAAGCCAGTAACGAAAACATTTATTACAAAATCTGTACAGTTATTTAGCGGATTTGGACCACAAACATTAAGGATTACCTGTCTTCAGGAGATGGCAGCAATGAATGGTCCAAATTTTTTGAGGGAAGCATATGGCATATCAGCAACGCATGCTGGTAGATATGGTTCTTATGAAGAGTATTTGATTGAAGAAGCACTGAAAGATATAGAAATAAATTAAGGAGGTTATTTGATGGAGATTGATGAGTCATATTATAGTTAAAGAATAATATTGAACAGATATAGAAGCTGTTATAAAGTAAAAATAAAAGAAATGGACAAACTGGAAGTTGTGGAGGAGACAATAGGTTTATGAAAAAAATCAAGAAGGCTTTAAAAATAATTCGAAACATATTGATTGGACTGATTATTATTCTTCTTATATTTTTATTGATTAGGTTTATAGGAATAGAAATTAATAGAAAAGTTCCAGACGGAGGAATCAATGAATCTATGTATGTAGAGATCAACGGTGAAAAACAGTGGATTAGTATCTATGGAAAGGATAAAGATAATCCGGTTCTTCTCTACCTTCATGGTGGACCGGGATCATCTACCAGTGCATATGACTATGCCTTTACAAGAAAGTGGACAGATATATATACTGTAGTAACCTGGGATCAACGAAATTGTGGGAAAAGCTATGATAAGTCACAAAATGATATTGAATTGACTTATGATCTTATGATGAGTGATGGACTAGAAATGACAAGGTATTTGTTGGATTATCTGGATAAAGATAAGCTTACGATTCTGGGTCATTCATGGGGAACATATTTAGGTGCCAATCTAGTGCTGAAATATCCAGAATATTATGATTGTTATATTGGAACAGGTCAGTTGGTAGATATGCATGAAAATGAGATACGTTTTAGAAAAGAGGCTGCTAAGTGGGTTGGAAATGATGAGGATGGATTGAAACTTCTTGAGAAGTTGGATACGGATGTATTGACCCCTGAGTACTTAACAGCAAGGAATCAGATTATGGTAAGATATAATTATGATTTAATGGCAGATGGCACAGATTATAATCTATATGCAACGGAAATATTTAATCCATACTACTCAATATTAGATTGGATTAACTGTTTGAATGTTGATAGCAGTGTATATTTGGATTTTATTCTGTCTAAGGAATTTGAGAAGTTTTCTTTATTGGGTAAATTGGATTACAAGGTTCCATATTACAACATTAATGGAAATCGCGATTATCAGACAAATTATGAATTAGCGCAGGAATATTTCGACCAGATCAATGCGCCATATAAAGAAATGTATATTATGAAAAACACAACACATGGATTATTAGAGTCAAAATCAACGGAATTTTCAGAGATATTGCATAAAATAACCGCGGATAGGTGATTTGTCGTAATAATTTCCGATTTGTGACACAGCAGTTTGAATAAGAACTGCTTTTAATTGAACAATATTTGAATTGATGAAGCCAACCACTGTAGAGTGATTGGCTTTATTTATTCACAGTGACAGGAGGAGTAGATAATAATTGAATAACCAAAATGATGAAAAGCTATCGAAACCGATAGCTTTTTCTAATGAAAGAGTATGTTTAGAAGAACTTAGTCAAAAAGAACATAAACATTTCCACCCATCAGGTAATTTGATTCCGAGTAAGGCAGACACCATGATGACAGACCGTATGAATACTATCTGTGAAATGATGGGAATGCCACTTGTGGATCATGTGATAGTAGGTGGAGACAACAGAGAATATTTCAGTTTCAAAGAAAAGGGAATGTTAAAGATACCAACAATATCACTGGCACAGGATTATAAGACCTTTGATATGAGTTCTCCACTTGTGGCAGAGAAGGGAAAGACGAGGTGAGAAGATGGAAGGCAGATTTACAGAAGAAGAGCTTCGGATTGCCAAAAGCGTGGATCTGACAGCGGTCGCTTCTTCACTAGGTTATACCGTAAGAAAAGTAGGCAAGTACTACACGTTAAAGGAAATGGATTCCATTCGAATCTATGACAAGAGTCACTGGTATCGCTGGTCAAGGCAGTATGAGAAGGGCAGCAATGGTGGTTCCCAGATTGATTTCTTACGAGTGTTCTGTGGTATGGATGTGAAGGAAGCTGTGTTCTGGCTGTTAGATTTTGCAGGATATAGAAGAATACCAGAAGTAAAACAGAACATGCAACTGAGACATCAGGTTCAGCCAGCAAAACAGGAAGAGAGGAAGCCTTTTGTATTACCAGAACCATCGCCGGATAATTCTTACCTGTATGATTATCTGAATAAAGAACGGGCAATCAGCAGGGCAGTGATCGATTATTTTGTCACGAATGATTTAATATACGAGAGCAGACATTATCACAATGTAGTGTTTAAAGGGATGAATAAGGATGGTGTTACAAAGTTTGCAAGCATGAGAGGTGTCTTTGATAAAGAAGGAAAACTTTTCAAATGTGATGTGGCAGGCAATGACAAGAACTTTGGATTTAATGTTGTGAATGAGGACAGTACAGAACTTGTAGTCTTTGAAGCAGCAATTGATCTTATGAGCTATGTGGATATTTTCTGGGATTTTGAGAGTAATAAGCTGGCACTTGGAATGCTTTCGGATGCACCTCTTGAAACATTTTTACAGGAACATCCACAAATCACGTCCATTCGATTCTGTCTGGATAATGACGAGCCAGGAAGAAAAGCAGCAAATGAGCTGGCAACAAAGTATTATGGATTAGGCTTCGATGTGGAGGATACGCCACCACCTGCTGGATTCAAAGACTATAATGAATGGCTGAAAGCTTCCAAAGCAAATGTGATTGTAAAAAGTGCAACTGTTTTGACAAGATGAATGTAAAAAGCACAATCATTTTTGGAAAACGCATGTAAAAAGTGCAATCACTTTGGGCGGGAGAAGAGTCGAGCGTCCAATAGAAGAAAAAAAGTGATTGTAAAAAGTGCAACTGTTTTGACAAAGTGAATGTAAAAAGCGCAATCACAATGGCAAAACGCATGTAAAAAGTACAATCATTTTATATATGAAGGGGTTTTAGGGGGATTTCCCCCCTAACTAGGGAGCATCAGGACAGAGCTGGCTCTGATGCGTATCTAGCCATGAACCATAGGTCTACCTATGGAGCATGGGAGCCATGATAATTTTAACTAAACACGGATAAGGAGGTGTACTGACAGCAATGGACAGAGAAAGTGTATTAGCAACAAAACCAGAAGAACCAGCTGCAATAAGCACAGTAGAAGAACTTTTGAAATACCAGAAGGACTTTGACACAGGCTTTCATTTTACGGATAAAGAGGCAGAGCTTATCCTCGACTATATGGAAGGTCATGGGTATGCGTTAGGTCATGTAGATGGAGTTCTATACAGAGGTGACTTATGCGACAAGCCAAATGAGACAGTCTGGGAAGAGTACCCGATGGATGATGTGATTGATGCCGCCTGTGAGTGGAATTATGAATTTATCTTGGATATAGATGCCGAAAGACAGAATGCCAGAGATTTCATAGATTTTGGAAACAAGCAGGACAGGTATAACACGTTGAAGTCTCAGGAACAGATGCTGGATAATTTATTTGATCAGACAAAGTATGCAGTGGTCATAGAGAAAACAGCAGAAAGACTGGCGAATGAATTTCTGGCAAACTTGTCACAAGGACAGAATATGGATTCGGCAGTAAAGAATCTGACTTCTGTAATTATTCAACCGCAGATAAAGGGAAAGGCAAGGTGATGATATGGCAGATAAAGTACACTGTATCAAAAAGACAGTACGACTTATGCCAAATGAAGCACAGTTCCTTTCCGAGAAATCGAATGCTGCCGGGATGAATGAAGCAGAATATATTCGATTTCTTATTAGCCAGAAACCCAACGATTACCCAGAAATCAGAAAGCTACTAAAGGAACTCATCAATGAAGTGAACAGGGTTGGTGTCAATATCAACCAGATCACATTCAGCCATAATGCAGAGCTTTATTCTAAAGAGGATAAAGAAAAGCTTGTGGCATATATGAGAAAACTAAATCTGGAAGTAAAGAAGGTGGTGGATATGATTGGCAATTAGCAAGATTCTCTATATGAAAGATTGTGGCGGTCATTTTCATGGGAGGCATTTGAAGAGTGCTTTAGACTATATCATGAATCCAGAGAAGACACAGGATGGAAGACTTGTTGGCGGGATAAACTGTCAGCCGGACAATGCCTTTGAACAGATGAAGGATACGAAACGGAAGTTTGGAAAGATTGATAAGCGCCAGGGGTATCATCTGATTCTTTCTTTCAAAGAGGGAGAGACGAACCCGGATATGGTCTATGAGATTACCAGACGATTTGTGGAAGAGTATCTGGGAAAACAGTTTGAGGCAGTGTACTGTGTCCATGATAATACAGATCATGTGCATTCCCACATTGTATTTAACAGTGTGAGTTATGTGGATGGTCATAAGTATCGTTATGAAAAGGGAGACTGGGCGAGAGATATTCAACCGATTACCAACAGATTGTGTGAAGAATATGGTCTATCAACCATAGAAATCGAAG
>CAZUKR010000127.1:0-7178 GCA_964620885.1 uncultured Eubacterium sp. | reverse complement strand
ACCGCACATCAAAAATGATATACTGTCTTTCTGTACCCTGTATGGCAGTTCACTTCTTTATTTTATTGTGATACTGTTTTATCAATAGCAGGAAACACAACACTGAATGAGAAATACCAAAAGATTTTGGAACAGCAGACCGCATCTATGGAAGATATCATCAAAAGGTAATTAAGAATTGAAACATTAGGAGGGAAATCCCTTTGACCGAACGGGCATTATCCATTGTGGAATGCTTAAAAGAACTTCACGTGAAAAATGGTGGCAGTTTTGTAAAAAACACCGTCATTTTATATGCATGACTATTTTATCACCTATAATTGAATACAGAATCTTTGACAACCAAAAGTACAGTTTGACAACAGATTTCGTTGCCGCCAGAAATAATAAATTTCCCTATAAACACAAGGGATTCTACTAAATCATATAGAGCAATAGACGAGGCTTATACTGTTGATAAAACATATTTATAGAAGGGAGAATTATTATGAGTGAATCAAATGAAAAATCTGTTACCGAAATCAAATTGCCTGGTATGGAATTACCCCCCGATGAAGAAATAACGGAACCGGCAGAAATACCAACAACTTATGCTGTAACTCAATATAACATTAGTTGGCTTGGATCGCCGGGTGCTACAAATTCAGCGGTTGTTTCTTCGCCGAATTTCAACAGCAGTAATAAGTTACGTCTTTCGGCAGTTATAACTGGAACCCCTACCTGGGGTACCGCATGTACGATAACAGCGATTCCGACAAATTGTACATTAAAAAGTGGGAAGTCAAAAGTTGTAACCAGTATAGATGGCGGAAGTCTTGGAATTACAATCTTAATGGATGTAACCCCTGCTGCTAGTTATAACGGGAAAACAGTTACGTTTAGTGTGTCAATAGCTGGTGCTTCCAGTGCAATTTTTTACGCAAACGGTGGTTTTTGATAAATAAATCAAATTGATAATGTATGAACTTTATGATAGCTTGCCAATAATATATTTTTTGAAGGGGGAAATTATTCTATGAAAAGGCAAATACAATTTGTATTTTGCATTTGTCTGTTATTGTCACTTACGGGTTGCGGAAAAACAAACTCAGATACGAATCAAGAATCGAATATTGTAAGCGATATTAACAGTGAGGCTTCTACGAGTACGGATACTGTTTCGGGACAATTAAGTATTAATGGTATGGAGATTCAAATATTAGATGTACAGATAAATGAAGATACAAAAACAGTGAGATTAGAAGCAAAATATTCAAAAGATAATCAGTTACCGGAAGATTCTGGGATAATTGATGAATATGCTATAAATTCTCTTAATCAAATAAAGGTAAACACCAATAAAGATAACTATACTGTTATATGGGCAGGATTCTATAATGATATTAGTGAAATAGAAAATCTTTCATTTGGGGGCGTCAATATAGCAGAAAACGAAAAATACACTTGTCAAATAAATAAAATAACCAAGGTAGAAGAAAAACAGTTTGATTTTGATAAAGGTGATGCTCATATTACTGTGAAAATCACACCTTTTTCGGTCGCTGTTACACCAAACGGTAATTGGAAAAACGATAATGAATTTTTTAATTTGATAGCAACTATGAAAAATGGAGAAGAAGAATTTATTATCGATTTGCCATCATTAGATAACAGAAAGTCAAATGAAAAAAAAAATGACCCTGTCAATAATGATGAAATTGTTGGAATGCCAGTTCTGGGTGACGGGTTATATTTTGCCAGAGTTTTGGATTATGATGGAATTGAATATATATCAAACGAATTGATTGATATCGATCAAATTGAAAAAGTTGACTTGGTACAATACCATTAAAAAACTACCGGATTTCAGACCATAGACCGCATTGAAAATACGTTCAACAAATTATGATGAATGTATTCTTTCCCACAAGACCACGCCGAAGGTAATCTCCTGGACAACCATACGTAGAAAAATAGAAGAACAGGCTACAATACAAAGTCCAAACAAGAGATAAAAATGTCATGCATATAAAAACACCGTCATTTTTATATGCATGACATTTTTATCACCTATTATTCAATACAAAAGCTTTGACAACAAAAAATACAGTTTGACAACAGATTTCGTTGTTGCCAGAAATAATAAAATCCCCTGTAAACACAAGGGATTCTACTAAATCATACAGAGCGATAGACGGGGCTCGAACCCGCGGTCTCGACCTTGGCAAGGTCGCGCGTTACCAACTACGCCACTATCGCATAAGCGGGTGATGGGAATCGAACCCACGTATCTAGCTTGGAAGGCTAGTGTTCTACCATTGAACTACACCCGCGAAGTGCCCAGTTCCGGAATCGAACCAGAGACACGAGGATTTTCAGTCCTCTGCTCTACCAACTGAGCTAACTGGGCCCGCTGCACTTCAGCAACGGTATTATTGTATCTATTTTTTATACAATTGTCAAGGGCTTTTTCTAATTTTTTTATTTTTTATTTGCTTGGGATCATACGTATGATTCTTCCAGCAAATTCATTAAAGTTCTGTGTCTGTAATATAATCTTTCCCGGTCCCGTAAGCTTTGTGAGAAACAGTCCTTCTCCGCCAAAGAAAATATTTTTCAAACCCTTTACTGTTTCTATTTCGTATTGTACTGATTTTTCAAATGCAACTACATTTCCGGTATCTACCTTGATTACTTCTCCCGGTGCCAGTTCCTTTTCAATTTTATTTCCATCTACTTCTAAAAACACCATACCACTTCCGGATATATCCTGTAAGATAAATCCTTCTCCGCCAAAAAGACCCGCAGATAATTTCTTTGTCAATGTAACACTTAACTTTACGCTTTCTTCTGCGCATAAAAAAGCACCTTTCTGACAAATCATTCCGCCGCTGGCTCCCACATCTACTGGGACAATTTCTCCTGCAACTGTAGATGCAAAGGCAATCATGGCTCCCGGACGCTGAGCCTTATATGTCGCCATAAATAAAGTCTCTCCGGAAAACATTCTTCCAAGACTCTTTCCCAAGCCGCCCTTCAGATTGGAATCCATGGCAACGCCTTCATTCATCCATGCCATTCCGCCTGACTGGGTGTACATAGTCTCCCCCGGTGCATCAAATGTAACTTCAACTGCGGGCATAGTGTCCCCTAAAATTTCATATCTCATATCTTTCTCCTCCCATATTTTAAATGTATTGTTCCATACTGGCTGCTGTTTGTTGAATCGTCTTTATCGCATCTTTCGCCTGATGTGCATAATTCAGGTTCTGCTCGCTCATGTTGCTTGCATGTTCTGCACTTGCAGTTACTTCTTCTGTAGTTGCAGATAGCTGAGAAATATTCTCCACAATTTTATTATTGGATTCTGACAGGTTCATAATTCGGCTATCTATCTCATTAATATTCTCAACTAATTCTACCATATTCAAATTAAGCTGTTCAAATGTATCTGCGGCTGAATGAATCATTTCATTCTGATTTCTTGTTGCATCAACAGAAACTTCTACCGATGTTACTACCTCATTTGCATTTTCATTTAGTTCATCGATTATTCTGGTAATTTCCTCTGTTGAACTTCTGGTCTGTTCTGCCAGCTGACCAATCTGATCCGCTACAACGGCAAATCCTTTTCCCGCCTCGCCGGCTCTTGCACTTTCAATGCTTGCATTTAATGACAGCAAATTGGTCTGGCTGGATATATTCAAAATCATACCTGCAATTTCTTCTACTTCTTTTGTCTTATTCTGCAGCCGTTCCATAGATTCCGTTACTTCAACATTCGTATTGGCAATCTGGGATGACCGTTCCTTTAGGCCTTCCATTACCTTTATATTTTCCTGAATGCCTTCATTTGACTCTGTGGCAATTCCAACCATTTTCTTAGAGCTTTCTCCTGTCTCTTCAATCGCTTCCTGTATGCTCTGAGTCATATGATTTTGTTCCTGAATATTCTGAGCCGTCAGATTTGTTGCAGAAGAAATCTCCTGCATACTACTGGTTACAGTTTCTGTTGCTTCCAACAGACCATCTACCAGGTCTGTACTCTTGTCAGATTCTTCCTTTACAGTCTTGGAAATAGCTAAAATATCCTCCAGCATATCTTTCTGCTGTTCGCTCTGTTCTGCCACTGATTCAAGTGCGTGATCACTGAATAGCTTAGAAATAGTTCCTATTCTTGCTAAAACATAAAAAATTCCATATGTTACAAAAATTGTGCCAAATTCCCCTACTCCCAGATTCGTTGTGCCCGTAATTACCCTGGACGCCTCCACTACGGTATAGATAACTACGTAGGCGATTGCACATGACTTATATACCTTTCTGTCATAATAAGGAATCTGAACTGCTAATACCCCTATTAATGCAAGGTTCAGAAAAGCTGCGTCACTCTGCACACCCAACAGGAGCACTTCCAGCCCCATTTCAATTGTAATAACCAATTTGAGCATTTTGGTTGTCTTGTCTCTGAAATGCATTACCCCGTTCACAATGCAAAACGCAATAATAATCACTCCATTTACCACTGCAATAGGTAGTGTCATACTTTTTTCTGCAAATTCCATCCCCAAAAACAGTAAAAAGATTATCCAGATTGATGTGGCCGCCAAAATGAATAGGCGATTGATGGTACGGTATCTTTCTGATTCTTTATTAAAACGAAACCTCATTTCTCCTTCCATATCCCATTCCTCCTAATTATATAGTTTACATTCTCCAATTTAGCTTTATTATAATCTATTTTTCTTTATTATTCTACATTTTTTTGTATTTGTATGGCTTTAACCCCTACTATCTTATTGACCCTTGGAATAAAAAATGATAATATACAACTATGTTATAGATTTAACAATCTTATTTTCAGGGAGGATTTATCATGGATTTCAATCAGGAATACCAGCAGAAACTTGTAACTGCTGATGAAGCTGTAAAAATTATCAAATCTGGTGACTGGGTAGATTTCGGTTGGTGTACCAATACCGTACATGCACTGGATAAAGCACTTGCAAAACGTACTGATGAGCTGACAGACGTAAAACTTCGTGGCGGTATCCTTTTAAAACCACTGGCTGTGTTTGAACGTGAAGATGCCGGTGAACACTTTATCTGGAACTCTTGGCATATGACTGGTGTTGAACGTAAATTAATCAGTCGTGGCTGCGGTTACTACGCACCAATTCGTTATTCTGAATTACCACGTTACTATCGTGAATCTGCACCAAAGGACGACGTGGCAATGTTCCAGGTTGCTCCAATGGATAAACACGGATTCTTTAACTTTGGCCCTAGTGCCTCCCATTTATACGCAATATGCGAAACATCTAAAAAAATAGTAGTAGAAGTAAATGAAAATATGCCTCGTTGTCTGGGCGGTTTTGAAAACGGAGTCCACATTTCCAAAGTAGACTTTATCGTAGAAGGTGAGAACCCTGCTATCGGTGAAATGGCTGGTGCTCCTGCTACTGACGTGGACAAAGCTGTTGCAAAATTAATTGTAGATGAAATTCCAAATGGCGCATGTCTCCAGTTGGGAATTGGCGGTATGCCTAATGCAGTAGGTTCTTTGATTGCTGAATCCGATTTAAAAGATCTGGGTGTACATAGTGAAATGTATGTCGATGCTTTTGTTGATATTGCAAAAGCTGGAAAAATCAATGGTTCCCAAAAGAGTATTGACCGTTTCCGTCAGGCCTTTGCCTTCGGTGCCGGAACAAAGAAAATGTATGACTATCTGGATGACAACCCTGAAATGTTAAGTGCACCAGTAAGCTATACCAATGATATCCGTTCCATTTCTGCACTGGATAACTTTATGTCTATCAACAACGCAGTAGATGTGGACTTATATGGTCAGATAAGCTCTGAATCTTCTGGAATCAGACCTATCAGCGGTGCCGGCGGACAGCTTGACTTTGTACTGGGTGCTTACCTGTCTAAGGGCGGTAAGAGCTTCATCTGCTGTTCTTCTACCTTTAAGACCAAAGACGGAGAATTAAAATCCAGAATTCTTCCAACACTGCATCCTGGTTCTGTTGTTACAGATACACGTACCAATGCCCATTATGTGGTAACAGAGTATGGTAAAATAAACTTAAAAGGATTATCCACATGGGAAAGAGCAGAAGCACTCATCTCTATCGCTCACCCTAATTTCCGGGACCAGCTCATTAAAGATGCTGAAAAAATGAGTATCTGGAGAAGAAGTAATAAATAATCCTGCTTTATATAAAAATACGGATACAGCTATTTGATGCCTGTATCCGTATTTTTTATTTATTTTACGTAATGTTTTTAAAATTCGTATTGACTCTCTCGTAACGTAACGGTTTAGGATGAAATTGAAAGGAGGAAACAATGAAAACGGTAAAGGATGTATCAGAAATAACCGGAATAAGCATCCGGACATTGCGGTATTACGATGAAATCGGACTACTAAAACCTACGCAATTAACGGAGGCCGGTTATCGTCTCTACGACAACAAGGCGTTAGAAAAGTTACAGGAAATTATGTTCTTTCGAGAATTGGAAATTCCATTGGCTGATATTAAAAAAATTATGGAAAGTCCTAATTATGATAAGGAGCAGGCTTTATTAAGTCAAAAGTCTTTACTGGAGCATAAAAGAAATCGCTTGAATGGGATTATTGAGTTAATAGCCGACGTGATGGAAGGAGTTAATACGATGAGTTTTAAAGCATTTAGCAATGATGATGTTCAGAAAATATTAGACCATACACTGGAATGCATGTCAAAGGATGCACTTGCAGAACAAGTAGAAAAATACGGTAGTGTAGAAAAGTATCGTGAATACTTGGCTACCGGATTTGCAAACGAGCAGGCAGTGGCAGAGTTAATCAAATGGTATGGCAGCAAGGAAAAAGCAATGGAAGCAGTGCTTCAGTCCACAGAAAGTAATGAAGAACTGAAACAACAGCAGGATAAAAATGCAGAAATCTATAAAGAATTTGCGACGGCCAGAATAACAGACAATGCAGATTTGGCTAAAGAAGCTGTTGTAAAACTGGCGGAGTGTTACAAAGAAATGTTTAAACTTGACAATGCACGGAATATACTTCTGGATTTAGCTAAAGAATATTTACAATCTGAAAAGCTTGCAGAAGCTACGGATAATCAATATGGAGCCGGTAGTGCAGAATATATCGGTCAAGCCATACTGCACTACTATGGGGTATAAGACTC
>CAZUKR010000126.1:0-7392 GCA_964620885.1 uncultured Eubacterium sp. | reverse complement strand
AAATGCTCCTAAATTCGCTTCCATTCCACGAATAGTCAAGTTCATAATTGCCATCTTCCATGTGTCAGGATTTGCTTCCTGTCCATATATTGACATCTGCCCTCTTCTTCCTGAATGCGCTTCAATAAATTTTTCACTTTGTACAAACATACCGCCAGAGCCACAACATGGATCGTATACTCTACAATTTGCATAAGGCTTCAGAATTGCAACAAGTGTATTTACAATGCTCGACGGCGTGTAGAATTCTCCACCGCCTTTTCCTTCTTTTGCAGCAAACTGAGCAATGCAATACTCATATGTTCTTCCTAGGATATCTCTACTTCCCTCAGTATCTGTCATATCCATATTTGTGAACAAATCAACCACTTCACCAAGTACCGATTTATCTAAATCAGGATTTCCAAAGTTTTTTGGAAGAACTCCTTTTAACTTCTTATTATCTGCTTCTAATGAACGCATTGCTTCGTCAATAACCATTCCGATTTCAGGTGTATGTGCTACTGATGCAATTCTCGTCCATCTCGCATCTTCCGGAACAAAGAAGATATTATCTTCAACATATGCATCTGGATCATCTTCAAACCCATCACCATCTTTTACTAGCTGCTGGTATTTCTTCTCAAAAGCTGTCGAAATATATCTTAGGAAAATCAATCCAATAATAATATTTCTGTATTCTGCAGCTGGAATATGTCCCCAAAGGACACAAGCTGCATCCCATATTTGACTCTCAAATCCAAGATTTGCATTATTCTTATCTGCCATAGTTTCCTCCAAATTGTCTAATTCTTTTTCATATCATTTTTGGAATAATTAATAATATCTCCAAAATCACAGTCCATCGCCTCGCAGATCTTTTCTAGTATACTAAGTGATACAGCTTCACCTTTGCTCATCTTTGCAACAGTGCTACTACTTATCCCTACCTTTTCCATCAAATCTGCTTTTTTCATATTTTTGTCAATCAATAGTTTCCATAATCCATTGTATAATATTGCCATAGTCTCTACCTCTCCGGTTTACATCGATTATCTTGGTAACATTTATAGTTTATTGCTAAAACACACACATAAACTAACTATGATAAGTATAACTCTAAATCAAAGAATTTTCAATTATTTTCGAAATCAAACTTCGAGATTGCGAAGATAGTTTAAGCAATATCGAATAGTCCATTACTATGGTTGTTTTTTCGTCGCAGGTTCGACCCAGAGAGCTTCGACCCAGAGACCTGCCAAATAATGCAATGATATTTATACCATACACTGTATCTGGCATTTGCAATTCCAGTTCAATTATATCATTCTGCTACCGAATGATATAATTGAACTAACTAATGATATTATTGAATAAATAACAAACCCAGTCGAAACATCAAGTCTCTGCAACTCACATTGCACTTCTTGACATTCTCGCCTGGGTTTGTTGTGTAGTAGTCAAGCACTTAATCCTAAGTGCTGCATTTACCATGCTAACTACCTCATTATTCATTTCAATGTTATGTCGTAGATCATCTTTCTTAATCAAATTTTCTTGTTAATGTTCATCTGCCACCAATCGTCAATTTCACACATTTTCGCACTCCGTAACATCTGCCGTTTTTCATTCTTGGGACGAATTTGGGATTTTAGTTTTCGCTAATCCGCAATCCCTTGCTATACCTTCATTCTAGAAGCAATTTTCAAAGAGTGCCGTGGCAGATGAACATTCCCCTTACATCTCCACTACACCATTTACTACACCAATTTTTCATCCCTAGACACCGCCAGACACTCCCACATAAAAGCAACAGATGCCATAGAACCCAGTATTTCCAGGCTCTACAGCATCTGTTAACGTAAGACAAAAATCACATGCAACTGTCAAGAGGCGAGTGCTAATTTTTTAAATTCTATAAAATAAAAAAGATAGTCCAATTCCTTTTATCAGACTATCCTTTTATTCGGTCTACATTCCATAAAAACTTTTTCTGTTTTCTGTAGTATTTTTACAAACCTTACAAACAAAGTCAATTGTTTTATTAGACCTTTTATTATCAAAAATTCTTAATGCTATCCGCCCAATAAATACAAATACTATATACCCAACTATACCGCCTGCTAAATTTAGCACCATATCCTTTATATCAAAATAAAGTGTAATTGTATGAAAGGTAAATATTATTATCCACTGGATTATCTCAATCATACATGATATTAATGCAATAACACCTATACGGCTTTTGTTATTTAGATTTGTTATAAATGGCAATATAATTCCCAATGGCACTGTCAGTAATATATTTCCGACGATTTGATATGTGCCTCCCATTTCACTAAAATTCAATGATAAGTCCATATAATTTCGAACATTTCCCCATACCTCAATGTCTTCCATAATAATTGGGAAAAATGCCTTATCAATAGCGCAATTCATATATATAGCAAATATAATAGCAAAACAATAAAATGGGTAAGATCTTTTATTTTTTCGTCCATAGTATAAAATTGCTAAACTAAATAAAAAATTTATAGGTATATAAAAAATGTAACCATAAGTAAAAAGCATTTACATATCCTTCCTTTAAAATCTTTCGTATTACCAATATTCAGTATAAATTAATATAATATGTTTTTCAACTAAATAATTTTAAAGGTGTATTCGTTTTTTATAGGCAGAGTATCTCTACCCTGCCTGATGCATACATTTATTAAAATTCTTCTATAAATAACGGTGTGGAATAATACCGGTCTCCTGTATCCGGCAGCAGTGCCACAATTGTCTTTCCTTCGTTTTCCGGTTGTATTGCCAATGTAATTGCTGCATAAAGAGCCGCACCTGATGAAATTCCAGCTAATATGCCTTCTTCTTTTGCTAAAAGCCTTCCGTACTTAAAAGCTGTTTTATTCTCAACCTTAATGATTTCATCATAGACAGATGTATTTAAAACCTCTGGAACAAATCCCGCTCCAATTCCCTGAATCTTGTGAGGACCGCCCTTTCCTTCTGACAACACAGGACTTGCGGCTGGTTCTACTGCCACTATCTTTACATCTGGTTTCAGGGATTTTAAATACTCCCCTACCCCTGTGATTGTACCACCTGTTCCAACACCTGCAATGAAGAAATCTACTTTTCCATCAGTATCCTCCCAAATTTCAGGTCCGGTAGATGTTCTGTGTACCTGTGGATTTGCTGGATTGATAAACTGCCCCGGAATATAACTGTTTTCTATTTCCTCTGCCAGTTCCTCTGCCCTTGCAATTGCACCCTTCATTCCCTTGCTTCCTTCTGTTAAAACAAGTTCTGCACCATAAGCCTTTAATATATTTCTGCGTTCTACACTCATGGTCTCCGGCATGGTTAAGATAATCCGATACCCCTTGGCCGCTGCAATTGCTGCCAGACCGATTCCCGTATTTCCTGAGGTCGGTTCTATGATTGTGGTACCTTCTGTAATTTTTCCATCTTTCTCTGCGTCTTCAATCATTGCCTTTGCAATACGGTCTTTTACACTGCCGGCTGGATTAAAATATTCTAATTTTACCAAAAGGGTGGCTTTTAGTTCCAGTTTCTCTTCCAGGTTTTTCACCTCTACCAGCGGAGTATTACCAATTAGTCCCAATGTTCCCTCGTAAATATTTGACATATAAATCTTTCTCCCTTCTATATTTTCTTTATATTTGTTTCCCCTGCAATGTTCCTAATATTCTCTTTTCCCTTAAATAATTACTTTCTTTTATTTTCGTTATGTAATCCTCTGTCAGGGTTAAGGCTCCCCGCACACCTGCATAACTTTTATTTATAATTGTTTTATTGTAGACCGGATAGGAAATTTCAAGATTTAATATTTCTTTTTCTTCTGCAGCCCCATTTTCCAAAGAACTTCCCAAAATAAGCTCTGCCTCACTGTCCACTAAAATATTTCGTATCTCCGTTCCATCCTGGGTGAAATAAACTTCATGTGCCAGCTCCCTCAACTCTTCTGCTTTCTTATCCCGGGGTATTTCAGCACTGGGAAAGAAATCCGTAATGACCACTACTTCTACAACTGCGCCTAAATATTCCTTCAAAAAGGAAACGATACGGATTACATTGCTTTCATCCCCTACAACTGCAATGGTTCTACTAACATCATCCTCATAAAAGCTGTCTGCTATACTCCGGAAGTGATAGTTGAATATCTTTTCTTCTTTTTGAAGAAAGTCAGATACCTCCTCCTGATTTAATTCTAATTGCTCTGCAAGGGT
The DNA here is from genome assembly GCA_964620885.1 of uncultured Eubacterium sp. GTDB lineage: Bacteria > Bacillota > Clostridia > Lachnospirales > Lachnospiraceae > Petralouisia. Next base: position 3,160 of record CAZUKR010000126.1, on the reverse strand, counting down.
CTGAACAAATTTTTCTACCTCTAAAATACCCGTTGGAATTGTTTGAAATATCAGGCTTGGAATACCATATAATTCCTTTAGCTTATCTGCCGCGGTAATACCCCATTTAGAAAAAACAAGATTCAGACTGGCATTTGGTGCTTTCCAAAATTCTTTCACCCCGTTTTCCGAGTTAAAAAATGTATTCACTTTCAAACCAATCCCTTCTAATATCCGCTTGATTTCTGCAATGTCTCCCTTAAAATAAATATCCTTCTGAGGAAGAATTCCCAAAATATTCACCAGCTTTGCTTCTTTTTCTTGTGTACTGCTTTTTACCGTGGGAAGCTTTTGGATAATATCTGTTACTACCTTCTCGTATCCGTAATGGCTGTCTCCGTGAAATCCTGCAATCAGACAGTCAATTACCGGCTCTCCCTGCTCCACTGCCTCTTTTGTCATTGATGCGATATCATCTCCCACCATTGCAGATTCACAGCTATTTAATACGATATATAGGTCACCCTCTACGACTTTTATTGTATTTTTTATCTGCTCTCTTAGTCTGGAAGCTCCGCCAAATATGATATGCCTTTCCTGCACATTGGTACCGGGAATAGAAAAACCGCTGACATATCCATTACCAAATCCACTTGCCTTATTTGCCAAATAATTTTGTACGGCGCAGCCTGCATTGGAATGTACAATCGGTATGATTCCCTGGATTTCCTCTATGGTCTGTATTGCTCCATGAAGCCCACAGCCATTTCTTGGATTTTCAATTACTGCCTCCATGCTATTTCACCTCCTGTTTCACATACCAGTTGCTGCTCTTCTTTATCCATGATTCCTTATAATATGCTTTCTTTTTTTCTACCGTAAATGCAGATGCTTTCTGAATCTGGCGGATAAACTGCCGAATCCCCTCATACCCTAAAATTGCCGTATGATGTAAGGATATGGGAACACTTCCCTGATCTGCGGCAAATGCAACATTCTCATCTGTCCCTATATAATAATCTATCTTTTTTTTCGATAGGATATTTGCTTTTTCAAATGGCTGCCCCTGAGATATCATAACGGGTATTATAGGATTTAAGGACGTGAGCTTTTCTAAGTAAATTCTATTGTCTAAATCTACATAGGGAATTGCAAGTCCTTCCACTGCTCCCCCCAGCTTTTCAATAAGTGCTATGAAAGTCACAGCTGCGGAGAGGTTCGTATCTAAAAATACCGACTTCCCTGCAAGCAATCCTTTCTTTACCCCTTTCTCAACAATGGCCTCTTGGGTTTCCACATACTTCTTTGCCGCCTTTTCTATGGATAGTGCTTTGGCAATCTTACTAATAAAATGTTTCGTTCCACGAAATCCGATTGGTACTTCTGTTTTGATGTATTCCACACCAAATACCTCTTCCAGTTCTTTTGCGAAATATCCTCCTTCTTCTGGGTTTAGCGTAATGGTAGCCCTTGCCTTTCCTGCTTTGCGGATACCCGAAACGCTTCCATACTGGGGCAGCAGCTGATATGGAATTTCCAAATCCTTTAACAGCTTAACAACTGCTGCAATATCCTCGTTATTTTCTGAAAAGGATATTACATTGATAAAGTCCTCTTTTCCCCCTGCCTCTCGTTCCACTACATGCCGGAGCAGACTATGTGATACGATATCATAACCACTGACAGGAGCCTTTGTCTTAAAACCATCTGTGTAAATGGAGATAATCTTAATGTTGAGCTCTGCTTCTAACTCTAAAATAATTGCATTAATATCATCATTATTGATAGCGACAACGGGACTCCCCACAATAAAAACTACTTCCGGGTTCTGTTCTTCACAGGCACGCACCACCGCTTTCCTTAATTTTTCATCTCCTCCTAATATGGTGTCTCTCTCATTCAAGTTGGTGGAGTACCAATGAATATTTTTTTCCTGATTAAAATAAATGCCTGATGCACTACAGCCAACGGCGCCATGTACAATAATTGCTGACTGTTCTATCTTGCTCACTGCCCTTACTGCAAAGAGAATTTCATCGTAAGAAACCTGGGAAAAGGTCCGCACCTTCTGCTTGATTTCTGTTCCTTTCACCTCATCTCGCAAGGTTTCCAAAGTTCCATTGTAATGACTTAAGGTGCTAAGTCTTTTCTCTCTGGTCAGGGCTTTTCTTTCTTCCACAAAGCTCATTTTAAATTCCCTCACTTCCAGATACAACCCCGGTTTCCAGATTGTAAATCTTATCTCCCCACTCTCTTGCCCAATCCCGCAACCCGCTTGCTCCCAATGGATTGGGAACCACCAGATCCTCGCTTTCTGCTATGTATTTTGCCAGGTTCCGATAGATGTCTGCATGTTCTGACGTTGGATTCGCCTCAATTACAGTTTTTCCATATAATTCACTCTGTGATACCACCAAGGAGCGTGGAATATACCCAACGGCTTTTGTTCCCGTTTTTGAAGTAAAATCATCAATAATAGCTTTGGAATACCCTGCTGATAAACCATTGCCAATGATGCCTCCTAACTTGGCACCACCTGTGGGGGCATATTTGTTGATTGCCTTAAACAGGTTATTGGCTGCATAGATTGCCATAAAATCCGAGGAGCTTACCACATAGGCACGATCTGTAATGCCATCTCTGATTGGTACTGCGAATCCACCGCAGACCACATCTCCCAAGACATCATAAAGTACATAGTCCGGCTTGAACTCTTCAAACAGATTCAATTCCTGCAATAAATTAACTGCTGCATTAATTCCTCTTCCTGCGCATCCTACTCCGGGAACAGGTCCCCCGGATTCAATACAAAGCACTCCTTTGAACCCTTTGATTGAAATATCATCCAGATGTATCTTATTTCCTTCTCTTAAACTGTCTAACACCGTAGGAAGGTAATTGTTTCCCCTCAATGTATTGGTCGAATCACTTTTGGGATCACATCCAATTTGTATTACCCGATATCCTGCTTCTGCCAATGCTGCACTGATATTGGAGGTGGTGGTTGATTTCCCGATTCCCCCCTTCCCATATATTGCAATATGTTTTCCTATTTTATCTGCCATTTTATCTTCCTTTCTACTATCACTTATACTAATCTGACTTTTGCATTGGTATCCAGCTGAACAATTTTTCCTTCGTGAATTACAATGGTCACCGATCCATATTGAATCTTCTCAAT
>CAZUKR010000125.1:0-7484 GCA_964620885.1 uncultured Eubacterium sp. | reverse complement strand
GAAACTGTCTTCCCAGACCGATTTATCACTATGTATATGTTTATTGGCGTCTGCGGCTTCTACATCGATGTAAGACGTGAAACCAAATAAAACAAATAGACCGATGACGCAGACTTTAAGCAGATAATTTTGCAAAAATACTTTCATAACAATACCCCCTTGTTTTTGCTCTTATTATATCAAATAATGGCAACTTTCACAATGTCCATTTTTTACAATTATATCATCTCCACAAATATTAAAAAACATATTATTGAAGTTACAACTATGCTAATTGAAGAATATGGTGGTGATACAAAAAACATAACAGCTCGACTTATTGCTGAAAAGGCTGGAATAGATTTGGGATTGATAAACTATCATTTCGAAACAAAAGACAATTTAATTACTGCTTGTGTTCAAAGTATTATAGGAAAGATAATTTTAGATTTTAAATGATAAAGCTATGATAGTATTTATGCTTACGTCTGTCATGCAAGTAGCATTCTTGGGTAGTGATATGGTAAAAATGACATTAGGTTATGATTTCACATTACCAGAAGATAGAGCTAACTATATTGAGCAATTAGTGTGTACACTTTTGAATGGGTATAACAAAGGAGTAGAAAATGAATAAAAATACTAGGAATTCACAGCTTGCTGGAAAGTAATAGTTAATGGCAATCAGTTACAAACATGGCAAATATTTTGTGATTCAAAAAAACAATTAGACTCTATGGGATAAATCTCAGTTTTTAGAGGTTTGGTGTAAGCGTAAGAAAAATTGGTAATTATAGAACTAAATAAATCAGCACAGTATAAAATTTACAACCAGACAAGCGTGTCGGTCCTAAAATATGGCATTTTCTCACTTTGTGTCGTGTTATCAAAGATACTTTTAGCTTACACTATTGGTGAAAGGAGGTATAGCAGCACATGGATCAGCAAAAAATAGGGCTTCTTTTGAAAACACTACGTAAAGAAAAAAAATTAACACAGGAAGTGTTAGCTGAAACATTAAATGTATCCAGCAGAACAATATCTAGATGGGAAACGGGGAGTAATATGCCAGATATCAGTTTACTGGTTGAACTATCTGAATTCTATCAAATCAGTATACCTGAAATAATTGATGGAGAAAGGAAAAGTGAGAAAATGAATCAAGAAACAAAAGATACTGCCGTTAAAATGGCGGAATATAGTAAAAATGAACTGAATATGGAAAAAAAGAAAATAATAAATGCTCTACTTATGCTATTTGGTGTATTTATTATTATTTCTGCTTTAGCAATATTTCCGAATGAAAGTAGTTGGGGAAGTATTTATGCAATTATTGGTGGATTCATACTAACCGTAGGAATTTATTTCAAAATTAAATCTATGTTAGTAAAAAGAAACATACGAATATTGATTATTGTTGGATGTGTCATTACATTATTTGGAGTTTTTACTGTTTCAGATTATATTGCAGTTTCACAATTTCATCAGGTTCCTAGATTTAGTTATGAAAAATCTTATGGTGAAGATATAGTTGAACACAAAACATTATTTTATACGGTTATTCAAAAAAATCCAGGAACTGCGAATGAAAGTATAGAAATTGCAAAATAGCTTTATGTTGATAAATTCCAGTTTATCGGGAAGTTGTTTAAAGCGAAAAAATCGAAATTTAAAAAACGTAAAGTCTAAATAGAATTTGAAGGGAGGACGATAAAATGGGAAAATATTAGTGGTATCATTTTCTGAAACCGAAGAACAAATATTTCAACAAACTGTTGAGTGTATTCACAAAAGAACAGCTCTATGAAAATGTCTGGGGCGTGGGCTATAAATTCAATGAAGAAAAACCGTAGCTTGTACTTCACACTCGTGTAATCTACAAGCTACGGTTTCATCGTTCAAATTGTGTTCATAAAAAGATGTGATAAGCATATACCCAGAGAACAAAATAGCCACGCAAAGAATAAGCGTGGCTCAAATAGAGTATTTCAACAACTGCAACTGGAGCAAGTCTGGTAAATGTTGTAGAGGGTTATGTATGTGCTGGATTAGCATTGACATAAATGCAAAAAATATGCAGGGATACCAAAACGGTACCACTGCAATTTTACAATTCCCCTCGCCATTAGTAATCCTCTAGAAAATAATGCTTCACTCCATCCTTTTTGTAGGCCACTATCGTTTTTAAATTTACATTTTCTACACTTTTAAAAATATTCCCCTCTACATATGGATTGGTCTCTTTCATCTTTGCAATCAAATTCTTTATTTCCATACGCTTTGACACACTGCGGCCATCCGGCTCACATGTGGTACAGGTATCGGTAAAACGGCAGGCACATTGGATAAAATACAGATTATTATAATCCCTCCAATGTTTAATATCGTCCTCCCTTATGAGATACATGGGGCGAATCAATTCCATACCTTCAAAATTGCTGCTGTGGAGTTTGGGCATCATTGTCTGCACCTGTGCTCCATAAAGCATACCCATCAAAATAGTCTCAATTACATCATCATAGTGATGTCCCAGTGCAATTTTATTACAACCAAGTTCTTTGGCCTTATTGTATAAATGTCCTCTTCTCATTCTTGCACAAAGATAGCAGGGGGATTTTTCAATTTCATAAACAGCATCAAAAATATCCGATTCAAATACAGTGATGGGAATATCCATCTTCTTTGCATTGCTCTCTATGACTTTCCGGTTCGCCTCACTGTATCCCGGATCCATCACCAGAAATTCCAGTTCAAACCCAACCTTATTGTGCCGTCTCAGCTCCTGAAACAGCTTAGCCATCAGCATGGAATCCTTCCCGCCGGAGATACAGACTGCGATTTTATCCCCTTCCTGTATCAGTTCATAATCCCGAACTGCTTTTGCAAATTTGGAAAGCAACTGCTTATGGAATTTTTTCCGAATGCTTTTCTCGATTTCCTCTGTCCGGTTATCCTCTATTTTCTCGGCTTGATTCATATGAGATAACAGCCAGCCTGTATAACCACCAGCCAAACTATATATCTCATATCCCTCTCTCCGTAATTCTTCCGCCTTCTCCCTGCTGAAAATGCCCTTAGTACAGTAAAGAATTATTTTTTTCCCTTTGGGAATATCTGTATTGTCTGCCGTTAGCTGTTCCTGAGGGATGTGAAGAGCATCCGGTACCACTCCATACCCCACCGCAGATTCATCCCGGATATCTACAAGTATATAACTATCTTTATCCAGTTTTTCTAACTGTTCATACGTAATTTCTATATTTTCCATATTATTTCATCTTCTTAATCTTCCAGCTTATATTTCTTCTCTAACGAACTCATCCAATATCCCAATGCGGCTCCGGCAATACACATAACCACACAGATAAGAGTTCCCGCACTTAAGTAGTTAAAATCCCGTGGGACAATCATAATGGTAGAGGCAAATACAACCCCGAGGATAAAGTGAAATAGCCCTGCATATGCTTTGGAAAAAATATAGTCCATTACTTTAGAAAGCAACAGTACGCAAGCCGCTCCTCCTATGGCGATAGGGATAATTACTCCTAAATCTACAGTCTTTATTCCGTCTGCCATAGATTTGTACATGCCCATATAAACCAGGAAATTAGATGGGCTAAGACCAGGTACAATAATCCCAAGGCCAATCAGAGCACCGGCAATCATCCATGTTCCGAAATTCTGAACTACGCCGCCGGAAAATAAGCTTTCTCCATAAAATAAAAAGAGTAAGCTAACTACAAATGTCACTGCAAGAATAAGAAGGTGATGTGTTTCTCTTCCTTTCTTGCCTGCCTGTTCCCATAATGCAGGAATCGTACCAAAGATACATCCTACAAACATCCAAAGAATATAGGATTCATATGTTCCAAGAAAATAACTTACAGCAAATGACAATAAGAATACCCCTGTAATTCCGCCAAGTCCTACCGGAATAAAGAAACGGACATTCTTTTTAAAATCTTTTGTGATATGTGCAAGGAAAGAGATAATACGTTCATAGATACCAAATACTGCCGCAAGCGCACCACCGCTTACACCCGGAAGAATAAAACCTGATCCTATAAACATTCCTTTTACAAATCGTATGAGCCAGTTTTGCATATTCTACTCCTAACATTGTGTTATTAAAAAGTTACAACTTATACTATTATATATGAATTATATTAAAAATCAAACAATTTATTTCTCTTCCTGATTTTTAATATCCTGAACTTTCTAAAACACCTTTTATACCCTCTTCTTTAAATATTTCCTTATAATATCCGATTTCATCCTGAATTAGTTCATCAATTACCTGCATTCCAAGGACTTCTACCGGGGCTTTATCGTCCGTTAATAAATAGCTGCCCTTCTCATAACGAACCATATGATCTGCAACCTGCTGCATCATGGACTTTAATTCTGTATCCCGAAGTTCTCCGACTCCCTTTTCCATCCGCTCCATCATATTTCCGCAATTGGATGCAAATAATTCCCGATTTGTAGAACCGGATACATCCGCTGTATATACCTCATCAAATACGGAAGCAATGGTATCAGAAAGATACTGATTGATATTCCCTTCTTGCTCCGTATGCATATTCATGTTTACTACCATAATTCCGTCTTCCGTAAGATGATCTTTTACCATGGTAAAAAATTCTTTCGAGGACATTTGAAATGGAATTGTGATATCCTGATAGGCATCCACCATAATAACATCGTATTTCTTATCTACAGCTCCCAGATAAGCTCTCCCGTCATAAGTAGCTACCTTAATATCCTCCGGTAACTCAAAATATTCCTGAGCCAGATTTGTTATTTTCTGATCAATTTCTACTCCTTCTATCTCTGCCTCTTCAAAGTAGTTTCTGCATTGCATGGCAAAGGTTCCTGTTCCCATTCCCAGAATCAATATTTCCGGTTTTTCCTTCTGCTGAATCTCTGCCATCACCGGAGCTGCAAGAGCATAGTCATAGTACATTCCGGTAAGTCTTTCATTCTTTTTTAAAATAGACTGTACTCCAAATATTACATTGGTAGAAAGAATCACGCTGCTGTCATCCTCTTTCACCTGTAGATAGTTATAAATAGATTCTCCCTCGTATGCCAAATCTTTTTCCCAAAAAGCGAAACTTGTGGTATTTCCGAAGATACTACATAGAAGAAACAGCACAATCCCTGCAATACAATGTACCTTTTTCACTCTGGTACTAATAAAGTAAATCAATGCCAGTACCAAAAGGATTCCGGAAAAAATCAGAAATGTAACTGCGGTTCCTACTGCGGGAATGGTCACAAAGGTAGGAAGAAATGTTCCGATAATACTTCCAATGGTATTAAATGCCCCTAACGTTCCCACGGTCTTTCCACTGTCCGCAAGACTGTCCACCGTATACTTTACCAGGGACGGAGTAACTGTACCAAGTAAAAACAATGGAAATACAAATACGATCATACAGGTTAAAAATGCTGCCCATATGAGAAAATTGGTATTAACTGCAAGCACTAACAATCCTGATATTCCAAGGATTACATATTTTCCTAACAATGGAATGGCTGCAATCCATACTGCTGCTATAATCAGCCTTACATAGAGTCTGTCGGGATTTGGATTCTTATCTGCACTTCTGCCGCCCCAGATATTCCCCAACGCCATAGCTATCATGATGGTTCCGATAATAATTGTCCATACAATCTGCGAGGAACTAAAGTAGGGGGCAAGCAATCTGCTGGCTCCCAGTTCAACTGCCATAACTGACATCCCTGCAAAAAATTCGGTCATGTAAAGATAAAATTTATTTTTTAAAATCTTCCTTGTATTCATTACTGTCTCCTGTTCTTACTTCTGGTTCTTATTATTTTACCCTGTATATTATACCCCTTTTCCCTCTCTGGGTAAACAAAAATGGGGGTTATCGGGAAATAAAGCCAATGTCTCCTCACGATACTAGATATGGGAATCACATAGAACGTGATTCCCATATCTAGTATATACATAAAAAGAAAATTGAATTTCCCCACAAACCCCTTTTTTAATTCTCTTTTTTCCCGCCTAAAATTATCGCTATAATACCGCACAGAAGTCCTCCTACCGGGTATACAATCCAACAAATACTCCATAATTGAAAACAAAGTCCTGCTGTCAAGAATAAAATCGTGGCAACCAACATAATGCAGCTGCACCATACACCAATTCGATGATCCACTTCCTTATCCTTATTGCTTTTTTTCTTGTTATATGCTTCAATATCATACTTCTCTTTTCCTATTCCGGTATGAATTATAATTCCAACTGCCCCTGCTACCAGAAGCAGAAAGATTCCATAGTAAAAATCTTCCGTCATCCCTGCCGCCAATGGAAAATTTTCTCCATTCATACTAATCAATAGTCCAATAAGGATCATACCGATTCCAGTAGCTATACGGATTGGAAATTTTTCATCAAACAAATCTTTTTCTTCCTGAGAATAAAATTCCGGAATAGTGGGATGTTTTTTTCGGTAATTTTCATGCTGCATGCCAGCCACTGCCAATACCAATATTCCAATAATGACAACTGACATAAACAGTGTATCCAGTATCATTTCCGTTACTCCAAATCCTGACAACAGCTCATACATGGCTATTCCTGATATCAGTAAAACTACGCCAAGGGCAATTCGTTTTCTTCTGCCTTCCATATGGGTATCATAGCTTTGGCTGTCTTCCACCTCTGACTGGCTGGCATCCTTTCGCATGAGTATATCCATATTACAGGAAAACAAATCACATAGCTGCAGAATCTTTTCCATTTCCGGATAAGAAGCTCCAGCCTCCCACTTGGATACCGTCTGTCTGGATACCTCTAACTGCTCTGCCAGCTGTTCCTGTGTCAATTCTTCCCTCTTTCTATAGAACTGTATGTTCTCTCCTAATGAACTCATATTATCTCCGCCTTTTCTTTTTATTCCATCTGCGCTTTTGGTGGTCTTATCTTATGATTTTTCTTGTGTAAAGTCTATAGATTTTGTGTTGCTTTTGACGTTTTCCATGTAAACTTCCGGTTGCATCGCCCAATTTATGCGGGTTACAGGGCTTTTCTATTTTTCATTTGAAGGAGTTTCAGACTCCGTTCCGCTTCTTTTCCGATTACACTTTTCTCATGCTGCTTTCTTATTTCCTCTAGTATATCAATACTAACTTCCAATGGAAAGGCCGATAAGCAAAGCACTGATTTCCACACAATTATTTTATTTTGGTGATACTGCTTCATAACGTCGATAATACTTATTACATTCTTCTGGGTTGCCAGTTCCCTGTGATAAAAAGTTAAAAAACCAATGGCATCTAATACTTCTGAAATCTCTTCTTCTGTTCCTGATTTCAATACCTCTAATAAAACTGTTATTATCCCAGGTGACATTTTCCCCATTGTTCTTGCTATGATATCTCTTGGCAGCGGATAAGACTTTTTCTTAGAAACTTTTTCCGGCAATACCTTATGCTGATTCCGCCCTATTTTTCCTAAATATCCAGTCATC
>CAZUKR010000124.1:4706-7625 GCA_964620885.1 uncultured Eubacterium sp. | reverse complement strand
CCTGTGGAATAGGTATGTTATGGGTAACACCTTATATGACACAGACTAGTGTAATATTTTATCTGGATGTAAAAGGGGAACTGGATGCAGAACAGAAAATAGAGGAAAATTAAAGACATAAAAAAAGAGGCTGTAAAGCCTCTTTTTTGTATTACGATTTTCTGTTAGAACGTATCGTATAAGTCATAATAGTTAGAATAAGAGTTATCGTTCATTTCCAAAATATAATCCATATATCCTTCAAATCCGCCAAACTCATTTAAAACAGTTGCAAAATAAAAAAGAAACATAAGTATACTGAAAACGATGGCAATCGTACCAAGAATAGTACCAGCCTTTGCATAACCGTTCATGGTCATTTCACCGCCTCGGGAAAGAATCCCCAGAATAAGGGCAAGAGAACCAAATATAAAGCCCGGATATACACAGAAGCCCAGCACAACACCGATAATTCCAAGAACCATAGAAGTAACTGCCATACCGGCGGAACGTTTGTCAATATAAGATTGATTTAATTCATACTCCATAACTAACCTCCTTCAAAATTCTTAAAATATTGTAGCATGAGTAGAAATAAAATACAAATAGATTTTCTTGAACCCCTTTTGTAAATCAGCTATAATGGATAAAGAAATGGGTTTGTATGGAATGGAAAGGTAGGAAAAATACAATGGACATAATCGCAAGACTGGCACAAGAACTGAATATACGCAGGCAGCAGGCAGAGGCTGCGGTAAAGCTGATTGATGAAGGAAATACAATTCCTTTTATCTCCAGATATCGTAAAGAGGTCACCGGAGCACTGGACGATGAGGTACTTCGTAATCTCTATGAGAGACTGAATTATCTTCGTAATCTGGAGGAGAAAAAGGAGCAGGTTTTATCCAGTATAGAGGAACAGGGAAAACTAACAGAAGAATTAAGAACACAGATTCAGGCAGCAGAGACTTTGGTTGTAGTAGAGGATTTGTACCGTCCATACCGTCCGAAGCGCCGGACAAGAGCAACCATTGCAAAAGAAAAAGGACTGGAGCCCCTGGCAAATATTATTCTCCTTCAGATGACCGAAAAATCCTTAGAGGAAGAAGCAGAGGCATTTTTAAATCCAGAAAAAGAAGTGAATACAATAAAAGAAGCCATTGCAGGAGCGATGGATATTATTGCGGAAAGTATATCCGATGAAGCAGATTATCGGAAATATATCCGGGATATTACCATAAGAAAGGGTAAAATTACTTCTACGGCAAAGGAACCGGACACAGAAACCGTATATGAGATGTACTACGAATTTGAGGAAGGTCTTGCGAAGCTCGCTGGACATCGGATTCTTGCATTAAACCGCGGAGAGGCAGAAAAGGTTCTTACTGTAAAGATAGAAGCTCCGGTAGAAGATATTCAAAGATATCTGGAAAAAAAGATTATTGTAAAGGACAACCCTAACACAGCCCCTGTGTTAAAGGAAGTAGCAGAAGACAGCTACAAGCGTCTGATTGCACCGGCCATTGAGCGTGAAATTCGTAATCAGCTTACAGAAAAGGCAGAAGAAGGAGCTATTAAAGTATTTGGCAAGAATCTGGAACAGCTTTTGATGCAGCCGCCTATTGCAGGAAAGGTAGTGTTGGGATGGGATCCTGCGTTTCGTACCGGATGTAAGCTGGCAGTAGTGGATTCCACTGGAAAAGTACTGGATACGGTTGTTATTTATCCTACAGCACCTCAGAATAAAGTAGAAGAATCCAAGAAAATCTTAAAGCAGCTTATTCAAAAATACGATATTTCTTTGATTTCTGTTGGGAACGGAACTGCATCCCGGGAATCTGAAATGATAATTGTGGAACTGCTAAAAGAAATTCCAAAGCCCATACAGTACGTTATAGTAAATGAAGCGGGAGCTTCCGTGTATTCTGCCAGTAAGCTGGCAACAGAAGAATTTCCCAACTTTGACGTAGGGCAGCGAAGTGCGGCATCTATTGCAAGACGTTTACAGGATCCACTGGCAGAACTGGTTAAAATCGATCCCAAATCCATTGGAGTGGGTCAGTATCAGCATGATATGAACCAGAAGAAGCTGAGTGAGGCTTTGGGTGGTGTGGTAGAAGACAGTGTAAATAAGGTAGGGGTGGACCTGAATACAGCATCAGCATCTTTACTGGAATATATTTCAGGTATCAGTAAAGTGATTGCTAAGAACATCGTTTCATATCGTGAAGAAAACGGAAGATTTCTTACCAGAGCACAGCTGTTGAAGGTGGCGAAACTGGGGCCGAAGGCATATGAGCAGTGTGCAGGCTTTATGCGTATCAGCGGAGGAAAGAATCCACTGGATGGAACCAGTGTACATCCTGAGACTTATAGTGCAACCAAAAAGCTGTTAGAGAAACTGGGATATACACCTCAGGATATCACCGATGGAAAACTTACGGGAATCTCTAAGAAAATAGGAGATTATAAAAAACTGGCAGAAGAACTGGAAATCGGTGAGCTTACCTTACAGGACATTGTAAAAGAACTGGAGAAGCCTGCCCGTGACCCTAGAGATGAGATGCCAAAGCCAATTTTGCGTACCGATGTGCTGGAAATGAAAGACTTAACGCCGGGAATGGTTTTAAAGGGAACGGTGCGTAATGTAATTGATTTCGGGGCCTTTGTAGATATCGGTGTCCATCAGGATGGTCTCGTACATATTTCCCAGATAACAGAGCGTTATATCAAGCATCCTCTGGAAGCAGTAAGTGTGGGAGACATCGTAGAGGTGAAGGTTATGAGCGTGGATTTACAGAAGAAGCGTATTCAGCTTACGATGAAATTATAATCTGCAGTAAGATTTTAGCCAATAGTCATAAAATGTCAGTTGACAGAATCACAATGCATGAGTAGAATATAATTATAAAAACAAATTAAATATGTTCTTCAGGGCAG
>CAZUKR010000124.1:0-4606 GCA_964620885.1 uncultured Eubacterium sp. | reverse complement strand
AATGCATGAGTAGAATATAATTATAAAAACAAATTAAATATGTTCTTCAGGGCAGGGTGACTTTTGTAAAAAAGAATTCCCGACCGACGGTGATACCACAATGTGGGCAAGTCCGTGAGCCGTAATGGCAGGATATTGGTGAGAATCCAAAACCGACAGTATAGTCTGGATGAGAGAAGATGACAACGTTTTTTAATAAAATGTGTGTATTGAATGCCCTGAGAAATTAATTTCTCAGGGTTTTTTAGCGGCACTACCCATAAGAACAGAAAAAAGAAGGAGCGTGTAAGTATGGACACAGTAAACACACCAGTAGTAAAAAGGGTAAATATTTGGAAGATGACCATGACAGCCATGTTATCAGCTGTTTCCTTTGTTTTAATGTTTCTGGAATTTTCAGTACCGATTATGCCTAGTTTTATAAAGATGGATTTATCAGATCTTCCGGCACTGATCGGAACCTTTGCCATGGGACCTGCCAGCGGAGTGATAATCTGTCTGATTAAAAACCTGCTTCATTTATTTATCAGCACCACAGGCGGAGTTGGAGAACTTTCCAATTTTATTCTGGCAGCGGCCTTTGTACTTCCGGCAGGGCTGATTTATAAGAAGAAAAAAAGCAGAAAAAGTGCTGTAGTTGGAGCTTTATTTGGAGCACTTTTGATGGCACTTATCAGTATTGTATCTAATTATTTTATTGTATATCCAGTGTATTATAACTTTATGTCCCAGGAAGCAATTTTAAATGCCTATCAGGTGATTCTTCCGGGGGTAAAAAATATTCTCCAATGTCTGGTAGTATTTAATGCACCCTTTACCTTTGTAAAAGGAATGTTCAGTGTGTTGATTACCGTGATAATCTACAAACAGATTTCTCCATTTTTAAAGGGGAATTACAGGAAATAGAAATAAAACAGAATAAAGCAGTCTTCAGGGCAGGGTGCAAGTCCCTACCGGCGGTAAAGCCCGCGGGCACTAAGGTGCAGATTCGGTGAGTCAGATGACAACTCCGGAGCCGACAGTATAGTCTGGATGAAAGAAGATACGAACAGCATGAAGTAACCTTATGCATGTTTTCAATGCCCTGTGATTAATTTACATTAATCCCAGGGTATTTTGATTATAAAGGAGGATACCATGTACGAAAAAGAAAAATATATGAGGAAAGTATTAGAACTGGCAAGGCAGGGAATGGGCAGGACATCACCGAATCCTATGGTGGGGTGTGTGGTAGTAAAGGATGGAAACATAATAGCAGAAGGTTTTCATCAGCATTACGGAGGCTTTCACGCTGAGAGGAACGCGCTGCTGAATTGCGGACAGGAGGCAGAGGGAGCAGACCTGTATGTAAATCTGGAACCCTGCTGTCATCAGGGGAAGACTCCCCCCTGCACAGATATTATTATAGAAAAGAAAATAAAGAAGGTCTACGTAGGCTGTCTGGATTCCAATCCTCTGGTGGCGGGAAACGGGATGAGGATTCTTCAGGAGCATGGTATAGAAGCAGAACACGGAATATTGGAAGAGGAATGCCGGGCATTAAATGAAGTGTTTTTTCATTATATGGAAACGGGATATCCCTTTGTGGCAATGAAATATGCTATGACTCTGGATGGGAAAATTGCCTGTGAAACCGGAGACTCCAAGTGGGTGACGGGAGAAGCGGCAAGAAATCAGGTGCAATATCTGCGCAATCAGTACCGGGGAATTATGGCAGGAATCGGTACGGTTCTGGCAGATGACCCCATGTTGAACTGCCGTATGGAAGGGGGAACAAATCCCATTCGGATTATTTGCGATTCTGGGCTTCGTATTCCGGAGGATTCCCAAATTGTAAAAACAGCAGAACAACAGAAGACTTTGGTAGCTTACTGTGTGGGAGAAGAAGAAAAGATAGAAAGATTAAAGCAAAAGGGTGTAGGGCTGTTGCAGATAGCTCAAAATCCGGACGGAACAGTGAAGCTTCCGGAACTTATGAGGCGTCTGGGAGAAGAAAAGATAGACAGTATCCTTCTGGAGGGCGGCGGAACACTGAATGCATCTATGCTGGAAGAAAGGTTGATACAGCGCCTCTATGCCTTTGTTGCTCCCAAACTTGTGGCAGGAGCAGAGGCAAAATCGCCGGTTGAAGGGAAAGGTATTTTGAAGATGAGGGATGCAATAAGCTTACATAATATAGAAACGGTTTTGTATGGAAAAGACATCTGTATTACCGGAAGGATTGAGAGGTGAAAATATGTTTACAGGAATTATAGAAGAAACGGGGACAGTAGAAGAGGTTAAAAAACAGGGAATTTCAGCAGTTGTTCGAATTGGGTGCAGCAAGGTACTGGAAGGAACCAGAGAAGGAGACAGTATTGCTGTAAATGGAATCTGCCTCACCGTAACAAAATTGGATAAGAGTGGATTCTGGGCAGATGTTATGACGGAGACCATGCATCGCAGCAGTTTATCAGAGGTTCAGGTAAAAGATAAAGTAAACCTGGAACGTGCAATGGCAGCCGGAGGACGGTTTGGAGGCCATATGGTATCCGGGCATATTGATGGAGTCGGTATAATTACAGGAATCCGGTCAGAGGAAAATGCAGTCTGGTATACCATAGAAGCAGGGAAAGATATATTGCGGTATGTAGTAGAAAAGGGCTCTGTAGCAGTGGATGGAATCAGCCTTACAGTGGCAGCAGTGGCAGAAAGTACATTTCAGATATCCGTGATTCCCCACACAAGGCAGGAGACCACCCTGACAGAAAGGAAGCAGGGCAGCAGAGTAAACCTGGAATGTGACGTGATAGGAAAATACGTGGAACGTTTTATCTGCGGAGCACAGGAAAAAGAAGAGAGTCGTATTACAGAGCAGTTTTTACATAAACATGGTTTTTGCTAAAGGAGGAAAAAAATGAAGAAAACAACAGACAGTATAGGGAAAGCATTGGAAGATATCCGTCAGGGAAAAATTGTTATGGTAATTGATGATCCGGACAGAGAGAACGAAGGAGATTTTATCTGTGCAGCAGAATTTGCCACCCCTGAGAATGTAAATTTCATGGCAACTCATGGAAAAGGTTTAATCTGTATGCCTATGAGC
The DNA here is from genome assembly GCA_964620885.1 of uncultured Eubacterium sp. Taxonomy (GTDB): domain Bacteria; phylum Bacillota; class Clostridia; order Lachnospirales; family Lachnospiraceae; genus Petralouisia. Next base: position 1,521 of record CAZUKR010000124.1, on the reverse strand, counting down.
AGTGAGCTGTGTGAACAGCTGGGGCTGAAACAGATGGTAGAACAGAATACAGACAATCATCAGACTGCATTTACCGTATCCATAGATGGAATTGACACAGATACAGGTATTTCAGCCTTTGAACGTTCACAGACAGCTATTGCCACAGTAAGAGAAGGGGCGAAGCCGGAAGATTTCCGAAGACCAGGACATATGTTTCCCCTGGAAGCCAGAGACGGAGGCGTGTTAAAACGTACGGGACATACAGAAGCAACTGTAGACCTGGCTGTTCTTGCAGGACTAAAACCCTGCGGACTCTGCTGTGAAATTATGCGGGAAGATGGAAGCATGATGCGCACCACAGAACTTCTGGAAATGGCAGAAAAATTTGAAATGACAGTCATTACCATTGCAGATCTGGTACGGTACCGCATGGAACAAGACAGTTTGATCCGGCGGGAAGCTGAAGCTAAGATGCCTACAAAATATGGAGAATTTACAATATACGGCTATGAGAACAAAATGAATGGAGAGCACCATGTGGCATTGGTTATGGGAGATATTTCCGATGGGAATCCGGTACTTTGCCGGGTACATTCAGAATGTCTTACCGGAGATGTATTTGGTTCCGGAAGATGCGACTGTGGAGAACAATTGAATGCAGCCATGGAGATGATTGCCAAAGAGGGAAGAGGAATTCTTCTGTATATGCGTCAGGAAGGAAGGGGAATTGGACTGATCAATAAGCTGAAAGCATATGAACTTCAGGAGCAGGGACAGGATACTGTGGAAGCCAATATCAGCTTAGGATTTGCACCTGATCTTCGTGAATATGGAATTGGTGCTCAGATATTAAGTGATTTGGGAGCACGCAGCCTGCGGCTTTTAACTAATAATCCAAAGAAAATCAGTGGATTATCCGGTTATGGAATTATCATTAAGGAACGTGTGCCGATTCAGATGAAGGCAAAAAAGACAGATAAGTTCTATTTAAAGACCAAACAGGACAAGATGCAGCATATGACCACATATTAAGAATATAAAAGAAAGAGAAGAGGAAAAGAACATGAAAGTATTAGAAGGAAATGTAGTAGCACAGGGAGCAAAAATTGGGATTGTAGCGGCAAGATTTAATGAGTTTATTGTATCCAAGTTAATCGGTGGGGCACAGGATGCGCTGGTACGTCATGGTGTGGCAGATGAGGATATTACCCTTGCCTGGGTTCCGGGTGCATTTGAAATCCCTCTGATTGCCCAGAAGATGGCACAGACCGGAGAATACGATGCAATCATCTGTCTTGGTGCAGTCATCAAAGGTTCCACCAGCCATTACGATTATGTGTGTGCGGAGGTTAGTAAAGGGATTGCTACAGCAGGCATGAAGACAGAACTGCCGATAGCTTTCGGAATTCTCACCACAGATAATATTGAACAGGCCATTGAGCGTGCAGGCACAAAAGCAGGAAACAAAGGATATGATGCGGCATGTACCGTAATTGAGATGGTAAATCTTATAAAACATATGGAATAAAATTTTTGTAT
>CAZUKR010000123.1:0-7858 GCA_964620885.1 uncultured Eubacterium sp. | reverse complement strand
TTCCACCAGATCCGGATTTTCTGAAATCTTCCATGGAAGTCCCCATTCATTCAGCGCTTCCATAAATGGATCCGGATCAAATTCTTCAATATTATATACGCCCGGTTTCTGCCAGTCTCCGTTCATTACCATCATAGCCCCAATCATAGCAGGAACTCCAGTGGTATAGGCAACTGCCTGAGATCCTACCTCTTTATAACATTCCTCATGGTCACAGGTATTATATAGGTAGAGTTTCTTTTCTACCCCATCTTTTTTTCCAATAAAGATACATCCAATATTTGTTTTTCCTTTTGTTCTGGGACCTAAGGAAGATGGATCCGGTAATACTGCTTTTAAAAACTGAAGGGGAACAATTTCCTTTCCTTCATATATAATAGGCTCAATAGATGTCATACCAACATTTTCAAGGCATTTCAAATGTGTCAGATAGCTCTCTCCAAAAGTCATAAAGAAACGGATTCTCTTAATCCCCGGAATATTCAGTGCCAGAGATTCAATCTCCTCATGATGAAGGAGATACATGTCTTTTTCCCCGATTTCCGGGAAATTATATACACGTTTGATTTCCATCGGTTCTGTTTCTATCCACTGTCCGTCTTCCCAGTAAGAGCCTTTGGCAGATACTTCACGGATATTGATTTCCGGATTGAAGTTGGTTGCAAATGGATAGCCATGGTCACCTGCATTACAGTCCAGAATATCAATGTAATTAATCTCATCAAAATAATGCTTTAAGGCATATGCTGAAAATACGCTGGTTACACCGGGATCAAATCCGCTTCCCAGTAATGCAGTAATGCCTGCCTTTTCAAAACGTTCTCTGTAATCCCACTGCCATTTGTATTCAAATTTTGCCGTATCTTCCGGTTCATAGTTGGCAGTATCAATATAATGCACCTTTGTTTCCAGACATGCATCCATAATGGCTAAATCCTGATAGGGAAGTGCAAGATTCAAAACCGCCTGAGGCTGTTCTTTTCTAATTAATGCTGATAATTCTGCTACGTTATCTGCATCAACCTGAGCAGTGGTTATCTTTACTAAAGTGGTTCCTTCCAGCTTTTCCTTTAATGCATCACATTTTGATTTTGTTCTGCTTGCGATACAGATTTCATCGAAAAATGCGCTGTTCTGACAGCATTTATGAATTGCAACACTGGCTACTCCTCCGCAGCCGATAATCATTAATTTTCTCATCCTTTTCCTCCATCTATCTATTCTTTTTTAATAATGCCAATAAAAATTCTCTTACCACCTTGCATGCTGTGGCCGTGGAAGCACCGCTTGTATCACAGGGCGGGCAGAGTTCATTCACATCACAGCCTACAATATCAAGCTTTTCACAGGAAGAAAATATCGCTTCCAGCAGCTCCATAAAAGACACGCCCCCTGCTTCCGGTGTTCCGGTTCCCGGAAATATGGAAGGGTCCAGCACATCTAAATCTATAGTGAAATACACCGGTTTTCCTTTTAACTGATCCAATACCTCAGGAAGCCCCTGAAAATTAAACTTGTGGGTGACAACATGCCCCTCCTGACTCCAGCTAAATTCTTCCCGCTCTCCTGAGCGGATTCCAAACTGAAAGATTCTTCCATCTCCCAGAATATCGTGGCACCTGCGCAGTACACAGGCATGGGATAATTCCACCCCCAGATATTCCTGACGCAAATCCGTATGGGCATCAAAATGCAGGATATGAAGATCCGGATATTTTTCTGCCGCGGCACGGACTGCCCCCAGTGTTACCAGATGTTCGCCCCCTATAAGAAAGGGCAGTTTCCCATCTTCTAAAATAATTTTTGCCCGTTCCTCAATCTGGCTTAAGGCAATCTTAGAATCACCTATACAAAGTTCCAAATCACCACTGTCAAACACGGAATAATCTTCTAAATCCTCATCCTGATATGGACTATAAGTTTCCAGCCCATAAGATTCCTGACGGATGGCACGGCTTCCAAACCGGGTTCCGGGACGATAGGATGTGGTGGAATCAAAGGGTGCACCATATAATACAATTTCTGCCTCTTGATATTCTCCATCACAACCGAGAAAGGTTTCTATATTTTTATTCAACATCTCTTAAAAGCTCCTCTACATATGCAGGCAGCGCAAATGCGCCCTGGTGAAGTCTTGTGGTATAGTAACGTGTATGAATCCCCCGCATATTCCATTTTTCTGCTGACAAATCATTGATTGGATGATATTTTTTGGAAGCAAATCCAAAGAGCCAGTGTCCCGAAGGGTAACTCGGAAGATGCGCCTGATACACGGCACTTTCTTCAAAAATATCACAGACACGCTTATGAATCCTTTGACACCATGCCGCCTCTTCCGCATAATAGGGACTTTCGTTATGGTGAATCATTATGCCGTCTTCTCTTAATGCCTTATAACAGTTTCCATAGAATTCCTTGGTAAACAGTATCTCTCCCGGTCCAAAAGGATCTGTAGAATCCACAATAATCAAATCATATTCATTTTCCCTGGAGCGCACAAAACGCAGTGCATCGGCACAATGTACATTCAACCGTTCCTCATCCATACAGCAGGAAGTAGTAGGCAGATATTTCTTGCACACCTCTACCAGCAGGGGATCAAGCTCCACCAAATCAATTCTCTGTATTTCAGGATAATGGGACAGCTCTCGTATCACACCCCCATCTCCGCCTCCGATAATCAATACCTTTCGTACATTGGGATGTACTGCCATAGGCAGATGCACCAGCATCTCATGAAAAACAAATTCATCCCGCTCCGTCAGCATCACATATCCATCCAACGTCAGCACTCTGCCAAATTCTTTGGTATCGAATACATCAATTCTCTGGTAATCACTCTGGACACTATAAAGCTGTCGGTTGACCCGGATAGAAAGTTTTACATCATCTGTGTGATTTTCCGAAAACCATATTTCCATCCCTACACTCCTTTCAGCACATTTAGCTGTTTAATATCAGGGTCTTCCGTTCCTGTCATAGAACATCCCTTTTCCTTGGCATACCGGATATACTCCAATATTTCTCCTGTAATTTCTTCCCCCGGTGCAAGAATCGGGATTCCCGGAGGATAGCACATAACAAATTCACTGCATATTCTGCCTTTTGTTTCCATCATAGGCTGGGATTCCTTTTCTGCATAAAATGCTTCCTGAGGAGTTACCACTACCCTTGGTGCAAGATATTCCTGCGTAAGCATCCCAGCCTTATCTTTATGGAACCGGCGGCGTATTTCTGACAATGCCCCTACCAGACGTTCTATATTCTTCTGCTGATCACCAATAGAAAAATAGGCAAGAATATTCCCGATATCTCCAAATTCAATCTGAATATCATACTCATCCCGTAAAAGGTCGTATACCTCAATCCCAGCCAAACCAATATCCAGTGTATACACCGAAAGCTTTGTTTCATCAAAATCAAATATACTGTCTCCGTTTACCAGTTCCTTGGAGTATGCATAGTAGTCCCCGATTTTATTAATTTCCTCTCTTGCATATCTGGCCCGCTTTATCACCTTGGCAAATTCTTCTTGTCCCCGGATTGCAAGATTTCTTCTGGAAATATCCAGACTTGACAGCAACAGATAGGAGCCGCTGGTGGTCTGGGTCAGGTTAATAATCTGCCTTACATATCCTTCGTTTACATTGGGACCAGTTAGTAAAAAGGAACTCTGGGTAAGGCTTCCTCCTGACTTATGCATACTGACTGCCGCTATATCTGCTCCTGCCTCCATGGCAGATAAGGGAAGATTCTCTCCAAAATAGAAATGTGTTCCATGGGCTTCATCTGCCAGCACCAGCATTCCATGGGCATGGGCAAGCTTTACAATAGAACGTAAATCAGAACAGATACCATAATAAGTAGGATTATTCACAAGTACCGCTTTGGCATCCGGATTTTCTTTCATGGCTTTTTCTAACTGTGAAAGCTTCATTCCAAGGGGAATCCCCAGACGTTTGTCTACATCAGGGTTCACATATACGGGATGGGCACCTCCCAGAATCATGGCATTTATAACGCTTCTATGTACATTTCTGGGCAGAATAATCTTCTCTCCCCGTTTGCAGACACTTAAAATCATGCTCTGCACCGCTGATGTTGTTCCACCTACCATAAAAAATGCATTTGCTGCTCCAAATGCCTCTGCTGCCAAAATTTCTCCTTCCCGTATCACTGATACAGGCTGACAGAGATTATCCAGCGGCTTCATGGAGTTTACATCACTGGAAACACACTGTTCTCCCAAAAGCTCCTTTAATTCCGGATTTCCTTTTCCCCGCTTATGTCCAGGTACATCAAAAGGTACCACCCGTTTTTTTTGAAATTGTTTTAATGCATCATAAATAGGTGCATCATTCTGTGTCAATTGTCTCATCCACATTTCCCCCGATTCGTATTTCTTATGAAAAACAAGGTATTTCCTATAAAGATTAAGGCATGACCTTTTGCCCCTGGTATCCTGTAATATAAAAAAAGCAAGTGACAGCATACTGCATATCACTTGCGCTCGATTTATTCACATAATTGTATTATAATTCACCTAAAATTAATACTAGTATGTTCTAATCACAGATAGGGTTCCAGAGTCTATATAGCAAATACTTACTTTTACTACTCTTATTGACCACTTCACAAGTTGATGTGTATACCACATTGGTTTTAAGTAACCAACTTATAAAATTTGAGCTCCTAACTCAATCAATAAGGCAACAAAGTTGCCAATCGGCAGTTGACCCGGCTGTCCGTATGGCCTTAACTTCCCTTCTAAAAAGAAAGTGGTCAGTAAATACTATATGAAAACAAACCCATTTCTGCTTTCACACATTCTAGAAAAAAGAGTAGCACATTTATATAGGATTTGTCAATTATTTTATTTTAAAATATACCAATAATTTTTGAAGTAAGCTGCCTGTTTATCGGAATGCCAACTATACTGCAAACTGCACTGCAGTTATCCAATAACATATGGCTGCTACAAGTGAAATTGGAGTCATAACATACTTTTCTTTTTTACTTTTAGAAAGTAAATTCATAATAGAATTCAAAGATAAATAAATTGCAAAAAAGAAACAAATATATCTGGTTATATTGGACGGAAACCATAACTTAATAAAGCCACCACTTTGTAAAATAATTATCACAGCAAAAATTTGAATGATAAGACAGACTAATGACATAACCCTGAGTTTTTTAGGCAAAATTCTATGTTGTCCCCCCATTGTGAATTCTCCTAACGGCAAACCACAAGCCACAAGAACAGTTATAATTGCTATAACTAAAAATATGATTGCACCTATTAATGAATACATATATTATCTTCCTTTCAAATTTTATCACTTTTGGGGATTTTGTTTCTAAAATCAATAAACCAGTTTATTTCAAATTCTATTTTAGCGATAGATAATTCAAGAGTTGCATATTGAAAACTGGCAATTTCATATAGGTTATCTAAGCCTGTTTTTCCATCTTGTGGAGAAATGACTTCTGCTTCCGCTCCGCATTGAATCAACTCATTCAAATAATTTTCATCAAAGTTGGTTTTTGTTTTTATTTTATTCACATTTTTTAAAATTTCAAGTTCTTCCTGCAACTCATCAATATAACCATTTATTTGCTCAATTCGCTTTGCTTTATCAACAAAACCTAAAAAGAAAAATTTCACTAATTCCATATTTTTCTCTTTATAAAGGATAGGTTCGCTTACCCGCAATTTAAATGCTTCTTTTCCAGCTTTCGTAATAGCGTATTTTTTTTTGTTGACGCTATGTTCAACGTACTCTGTATACTTAACTAATTCTTTTTCTAAGAGTTTTTTAATGGTAGCTTGTATGCTTCCCATGCTATTACTACTTATGGAAGTAAAATTCGTTTCAATAGATTTTCTCATTTCATAAATCGTCCAATTCCCCATCATAAGTAATCCTAAAATTATTATATCCATATACTTACCTCCTATATTACTAATAGTAACATACCTTTTAGATTGCAGTCAACACATTTACATATTCAATGAAAAGATATTCTAAAAAATAAAACCATAGCATGTAGATCACATCAATGTGAATTACAGCTATGGTTTTTCTTTTTTTATTCAGCACTGCATTTGTCATTCAAAATTTCTTCCAGCGCAGTTCCACTGCTGGTATGACATCTTACCACATCAGCACTGGTACGTTCTGCCTCCGTCAATGCACAGCGTACCATTTTATGAGACACCGTATTGGTGAATAGCACAATCAAATCCGGACTACCTATCTTATCCTTCAGATTCCCTGACATCTGAGTAAAGACCTTTGCCCTACACCGGTGGGATTTACAAATCTTCTTATATTGACAGACCATACGGTCATGTCCTCCTATAATTACTACACTCATTCTTTCCCTCCTATGATATAGGCTGCTGCACTCTGACAGCAGCCTATACAAAACATTTATAACGCTGCCAGCTGTTTTCCTAAACTCTCGCATTCTGCTTCTGCTGATGCATCTGGCATTTCATTTATGATGAAACCTTCTCCGTTTATCACAATTGCTCCCGCCTCTTTCATGCGTTCTTCCCACTCACGCATCCACTGACCGTCTCCCCAACCATAAGAACCAAACAGTAAAATCTGCTTTCCTGCTGCAAATCCTTCCACCTCAGCAACAAAGGGGGCCATCTCTCCTTCTTCCAAAACCTCCGCTCCCATAGCGGGGCAGCCCATTGCAAAACAATCTGCCTGCTTTAATTCTTCCATCGATACCGCTGAAACCGGAAGCACCTCTGCTTCCTTTCCAGCAGCTGTAATTCCTCTCCCAATGGCATTCGCCATTACTTCTGTATTTCCTGTCTGAGACCAAAATGCTACGATAATTTTATTCATATTAGCTCCTCCTAAATTGTTATCTGTTTCCATCTACTGTTCTGAAAAGATCGGGTATTTAGGATATAAGAAATATTTTTTCCTTCCAAAACCATCTTAACTGCTGTTTCTTTTGCCTGCTTATAGCGGCTAAAATTGTCCAACGCTTCGGAAAGATTTGCATACACCTTCCAGTAGCCGGAGTATAAGAAGTTCTCTCCTTCATTTTGTATAAATCCAGCCACATCTTCCGCAGGATACCCCAGCAGCAAGCCCATTTCATGAGGAAAGTCTTCATTTTCCTGCACATATCCGGTATATCTTACAGAAAACTCTTCTAGTATTTCCTCCAGCACCATCCTGTCATACCCAAAAGACTTCATCAAAGCCCAGACCTTTGGTTTCTCAAGGTAAGAACACAATCCTTCTTTCCGGTATATCAGAAATGCCGCTTTTGTATCCGAGCTCATAAGAAGTTCGCTGGATAGTTCTGTTCCTGTAAACTCCTGCATTACCTGACTGCATTTTTCCTTTTCTACAATCAGAAGATTTGATATTTTAAATCCCATCAGCACTGGTGCACACTGGAGCGCCAGCTGTGCCGCCAGTTCCTTCTGATTCATAGCAATAACCAAATTTATCATCTCTTTGCTCATAATGATTCTCCCGAAATCTTATCGGTTAGTCCTGGCTAACCTATGGATATAATACATGATTCCTATTTATTTTTCAAGAGAATTATTGGGTGTTTTTTCTCAACAGCCAGGACCGTAATAAAATACAGGTCATTAAAAGAGCCACTAAATTGTGATTACCTTACAAATTAGTGGCTCTGTGATAATTGAAGTATTCAGTTGTTTTACCTGTTAAGCGTTTCCCGGCTGCATTTAGTACAGGCTTTTGAAATTGGCTACTCCCTCCAGCGTTTTAATGTTGGCAAGAACTCCATGAGTTGTAGTCTTGCCTCCTGCTCCGTCAGTTGCAGTCCGGCAGATTTGTTCCACTCATCCAAA
>CAZUKR010000122.1:0-7867 GCA_964620885.1 uncultured Eubacterium sp. | reverse complement strand
CTATATTTTAGCCGGTGCATTGGTCGTTAGTTCAGCCAAAGGCTGAACTGTAACCTTTGATAATTCATGAATACATCTTCCTATATACATTTAAAGAAAAATTTAGTATAATGTACCATGTATATTTTGAATTGAGTAAGGAGGGCATTCACCCGTGAATGAGATATATAAAAAGGTATTGAACTGTTATAAGAGTCTGGGGGAAAAGGTGGATTTTGTGCCGGCAGTTGGACTGATATTAGGGTCCGGCCTTGGAGATTATGCAGACGATATTCAGATAGAGACAGTTTTGGATTATAGTGAGATAGAAGGATTTCCGGTATCTACTGTACCGGGACATAAGGGACGATTTATATTTGGACATGTGAAAGGCGTGCCGGTAGTATGTATGCAGGGAAGGGTTCATTTTTATGAAGGGTATTCCATGCAGGATGTAGTGCTTCCCGTACGGCTGATGAAAATGATGGGAGCCAAAGCGCTGTTTTTAACCAATGCAGCGGGAGGAGTGAATCATGACTTCCATCCGGGGGATTTTATGATGATTACAGATCAGATATCCAGTTTCGTACCGTCTCCCCTGCTGGGAGAAAATATGGATGAGCTTGGAGTGCGTTTCCCGGATATGAGCGAGATATATGACCGCAGGATGCAGGAGAGCATAAGGAGTGCGGCAAAGGAACAGGGGATTCCCCTTCGGGAAGGAATCTATCTTCAATTCACCGGACCAGCTTATGAGTCACCGGCTGAAGTACGGGCAGCACGGATTCTTGGTGCAGATGCAGTTGGGATGAGCACTGCCTGCGAAGCGGTGGCGGCCAATCATATGGGAATGCGTATCTGTGGTATTTCCTGTATCTCGAACCTTGCCAGTGGAATGACAGAACAGCCCTTATCACACGAGGAAGTGCAGGAAGCGGCAGACCGTGTGGCCCCACTATTTAAACAGCTGATAACAGAAAGTATAGGAAAGATTTATAAGGAAATGAGTGAAGTATGAAGGTAACGTATATTCATCACAGTTCTTTTTGTATAGAGATTGGCAGAAAGGTGCTGGTATTTGATTATTGTAATGGGAAAAAGGTGCCAGCCTGTCAGTACAGCGGAAAGATGCCGGAGTTTCCCGAAGATACCCAGATGTATGTGTTTACCAGTCATAGTCATATGGATCATTTCGATATGGAAATAATAAAGTGGAGTGTTCGGTACCATAACATCCAATATATTTTTGCAAAAGAAGTGAAGAAGAAACTGGGTAATTCTGCACTGAAAAGACTTCTGCCAGACCGGGATATTGAAGAAATAAAAGAGAGAATACATTATATGAAGCCGGGAGAAATGCGAAAGATAGGAGAGGTATTTGTAGAGACTCTGCTTTCTACCGATAGTGGTGTGGCATTTCTGGTAGAATGCCAGGGCAAGACCATATATCACGCAGGAGATTTGAACTGGTGGAGCTGGGAAGGAGAACCGGAGGAAGATAACCGGTATCAGAAAGAGACTTATCAGGAGCAGATTAACCTCCTGTCAGAAAGAAGTATAGATTTAGCCTTTGTAATTATGGATCCCAGACAGGAAAAAGATATGTTTCTGGGAATAGATTACTTTATGGAACATGTGAAGACCGGATATATTGTGCCGATGCATATGTGGAAACAATATGAATATATCAGAAGATACAAAAATCTTTTGAAGGATAAGGAAACAGGACAGTGCATTGTAGAAATACAGCATGAAAATCAGGAATTTATATTTTAAGAAAAGGATGTTTAAAAAGAGCAATGGAAGTAAAGATATATACAGATGGAGCTGCAAGAGGAAATCCGGAAGGTCCGGGAGGATATGGGGCAGTATTGACTTATACAGATGCCAAAGGAAAATGTTATAAAAAAGAAATATCCGCAGGATACCGGAAGACTACAAATAACAGGATGGAACTAATGGCGGCAATCCGGGGAATGCAGCAGTTGAACAGACCATGCAGGGTTGAGGTGTATTCTGATTCTAAGTATGTGGTGGATGCATTTAACCAGAAGTGGATTTACGGGTGGATGAAGAAAGGCTGGAAGAAATCAGATGGAAAACCCGTGAAGAATATAGATTTATGGAAAGAGCTTTTGGAGGCGATGGAGCAGCATGAAGTAAGGTTTATTTGGGTAAAAGGACATGATGGACACGAGATGAATGAGCGGTGTGATTACCTTGCAACTACGGCGGCAGATGGAGATAATCTATTGGAGGATCAGCGGCAATGAAAGAGGATGTGCAGATAAAGCGTCTGAAGGAACGGTTGTGCGTCGAACAGGAACGCAGACGTGTCATGGCAGGACGGGAGTGCGAAGCAGAATTTGAATACGATTTATCAGAGGATTGGATATTGCTGTCAGATGGCACTGCGGCAAAAATAGGAATTCCGGGCATTGTAACGGAATTTTTAAAGGAAGATAAAATGAGTTCCCGGATTTTTCCCGCAGATGAAGATATATTTCGGCGTGGACGGAAGCGGATGCTGAGACGTCAGGGAAAAGGTAAACTTGAATTACGGCTGAAATTAAAGCATCAGTATGAGTGGTATCGGATTATTTTTTCCAGTATTGTCGATGAAGGCGGTGAAGTTGTCCGTGTGATAGGCTGTATCGTTAATATAGAGAAACGAAAAGAAGCCTTGCGGCAGATGAAAAATAATCTTCAGAGAGATAAGATAACCGGAGTGAAAAATGCATTTGCCACTCAGCATTCTATTGAGGAATATATCGAAGAAAACGGCAGGGAAGAATGCGCAGTACTGTCGTTAAAGATTACTGGAATGGAACAGATATTTGAGAAACTTGGAAAAATATTTGCAGGTGCAGTATTGCAGAATATAGGGGAGGTAGTAAAGGGGGTATGCTCTGATACAGATATCATTGGCCGTGTCTGTGCGGATGAATTTTTGATTTTTATGAAAAAAACCGATGAAGACACAACAGGCAGGAAGGCAGAAGATATATGCCGGATGGCGGGAAGCTTATATATCGGTGAAAATAAGGAAACGGGAATTCAGGCAAATGTGGGACTTGCTTATTTTCCTCAGGATGGAAAGACGTATCAGGAGTTATACCAGCGTGCCCAGACAGCGGCGGAATATGCCAGGCACCTTGGAAATGGAAGTATCATGGCATATCATGTAGGCATGAAAGCCATAGAGCTGGGGGAGAAAATCCCGGTGTTTCCTAAGGAAAAAGAAATTGGCGGAGATTACGATATGGAATTTTTGTCCTTCGCCTTTGCTCTCTTGTCACATGCCCAGGATATGAACAGTGCAATTAATTTATTAGTGGAGCGGATTGGAACAAGATATGATTTGAGCGGCGTTTATATCCTGGAAAAGGACTGGGAGAGAAAACAATTGATTCTTACAAATTTCTGGGAACGTGAAACAGGAGTGTGCAGTGAAATAAGGTATGTGAAGTATGAGGATGAAAAGGAATTGGGAGAATTTGACCAGACTGGATTTTTATGTATGGAGGACTGCGATGCAGCAGGTGTTTTTAAAAAGAGATATCATAAGCTTAGCAGAAAACAGGTAAAATCCATTATTGGGTGTAATTTTGAGGATACTGTTCTGGGAGAAGGAAGTGTTTATTTCACCGATTGCAGGCGAAAGCGTCTCTGGACACAAAACGAGAAAAGTACCTTATATGAGTGCAGTAAGATTATTTCTGCTTTTGTTTTTTTGAAAAAGGGACAGTTTCGTGAACGAAAAAAAATCACGGAGCTTTTAAGGAGAGACCAGTTAACAGGTCTTTTAAACAGACAGACTTTTGAAGGCGGAATGAATAAAATATTGGATAGAAGGAATCCAAGAGAAGAATATGGGCTGGTATTTTGTGATATCAATGATATTGAATATGTGAACAGCAACTTTGGCATGGAAGCAGGAAATCAGGTGCTGTGCGACTATGCCGGAAGTCTGAAAGAGCGGGAAGGAATTCTGCTGGCATGCCGGGTATATTCCGACTATTTTATGGCCTTATACCGAGGAGAAAGTATAGGAGAAATACAGGAAGATATCCGACGTGGTGATGAAGAATTTATACAACAGCAAAAAAGCCTTTATCCGGCAAGTAATCTGAGTCTGTCTACGGGAGTCTGTTTTTGGGCGTCTGATGAAAAAGAATCGGATACCACACGGATGATTGAAAATGCCAATATGGCAAGAAAACGTGCAAAAGACGAGAAACATAACCAGGTGAAAGTTTATCATCAAAAATACCGGAAAGAAAAAGAGCACGAGCAGGAAGTGGCGGGAAGCATTTATAATGCAATGAATAACCAGGAACTGGAAGTGTTTTTACAACCTAAATTCTCCCTGACAACAAGGAGAATCATAGGAGCCGAAGCCCTTGCCAGATGGCGCAGAAAGGACGGAACAATTCGGATGCCCGGGGAGTTTATTCCCGTATTGGAAAAGGTTGGGTATATTGTAGAAGTAGACTTTTACATGTATGAAAAAGTTTTGGCCTGCATGAAGAAATGGAGGGCAGAAGGTAAACTTCTGCTTCCGGTATCTGTAAACTTTTCCAGATGTCACATTCAGTATAGCGATTTTGTAAAACGCATATGCACACTTGCAGAAAAATACAATATTGAACCGGAACTTATTGAGATTGAAATAACAGAAAGCTCTTTAAGCGGCAACAGCCAAAAAATGATAGAGGATTTATCAGAGCTTCAGGAAAAAGGATTCAAGGTAGATATTGATGACTTTGGAACCGGATATTCTTCTCTTGGTATGCTTCTGCATGCCCCGGTAGATACGGTGAAAGTAGACAGAAGCTTTTTGCAGAATATAGACAGTTCAGAAAAAGAGAGAAGATATGTTGACCGGCTGGGGCATTTAATCAGCGCGGCAGAAAAGGAAATTATATTTGAAGGTGTAGAAACAGAGCATCAGGCAAAAATACTTGTAGAATGCGGTTACACTATGGCTCAGGGGTATCTTTTTGGAAAGCCCGTTACATCCGATGAATTTGACCGTACCTATATGGTGCGGGAGAGCGGCTAGATGCTTCTGGTACTTGAAAATAGAATTATCATATGATATGATTTATGTTTAAAATAGGAGGTGTAGTTAATGGCAGTTTTGGACAGTTTTTTACAGTATATAATTATTGGTATTATTCTCGTGGCAGTAGCCGGACTGGGAGTTTTTCTCGGGAAAAAATTACGTGACAGAAGTGATGAGAAAAAGAGTGCAGGCGAGAAGCAGTAAGAGAAAGAGATAGTTGGAGGAAAGTTGTTGTGAAAAAATATGGAGTAAATGAATTGCGCAGAATGTATCTGGATTTTTTTGAAAGCAAGGATCATCTGGCAATGAAAAGTTTTTCACTGGTACCTCATAATGATAACAGTCTGTTATTAATTAATGCAGGAATGGCACCATTAAAGCCGTATTTTACAGGACAGGAAGTACCGCCGAAAAAGCGTATAACAACTTGTCAAAAATGTATTCGTACAGGTGATATTGAAAATGTAGGAAAAACGGCACGGCATCTTACGTTCTTTGAGATGCTTGGAAATTTTTCCTTTGGAGATTATTTTAAGAGTGAAGCTATTGAGTGGTCATGGGAATTTCTTACCGAAGTAGTGGGGATGGAGCCGGAGCTTCTGTATCCTTCTATTTACGGTGAAGATGAAGAAGCCTTTGAGATATGGACAAAGGAAATTGGAGTACCGGCAGAGAAAATCACTCGTTTTTATCGTGATGAAAATGGAGAATGTGATAATTTCTGGGAACATGGTGCAGGTCCATGCGGTCCTTGTTCTGAAATCTATTATGACCGTGGTGAGAAGTACGGATGCGGCAGTCCGGATTGTAAGGTAGGCTGTGAATGTGACCGTTATATGGAAGTTTGGAATAATGTATTTACCCAGTTCAATGGTGACGGGCATGGCAATTATGAAGAACTTGCCCATAAAAATATTGACACCGGTATGGGTCTGGAGCGTCTTGCAGTAGTAGTGCAGGATGTAGATTCTGTATATGATATAGATACAATGAAAGCAATTCGTGATAAAGTTTGTGAAATCAGTGGAAAGACTTATCAGACAGATGCTTCTATTGATGCATCTATTCGTTTGATTACGGATCATATCCGTTCTACCACCTTTATGATTTCCGATGGAATAATGCCGTCCAATGAAGGCAGAGGTTATGTACTGCGTCGTTTAATCCGCCGTGCAGCCCGTCATGGAAGACTACAGGGAATCAGCGGAAAGTTTTTGGCTGATTTAAGTGCTACTGTTATTGCAGAAAGCAGGGATGGATATCCGGAACTGGAAGACAAGAAGGAATTTATTTTTAAGGTATTATCCCAGGAAGAAGAGAAGTTTGATAAGACCATTGACCAGGGATTGAATATTCTGTCTGAAATGCAGGAAGAAATGAAACAGACCGGTGTTAAGGTATTGTCTGGAGAAAATGCATTTAAGTTATATGATACTTATGGATTCCCTATGGATTTAACACAGGAAATTCTGGAAGAAAAGGGCTTTGCAATTGATGAAGAGGGCTTTAAGAGGTCCATGGAGGAACAGCGGAACAAAGCTAGAAATGCAAGAAAAGAAACTAATTATATGGGTGCGGATGCAACTGTATATGATGAAATTGATACAGCAGTTACATCTGAATTTGTAGGATATGATAGTTTAGTTCATACATCGAAAATAACGGTTCTGACAACAGAAACAGAACTAACAGAAGCATTGTCGGATGGGGATAAAGGAACCATTATTGTGGACAAGTCTCCTTTTTATGCAACGAAGGGTGGACAGAATGCAGATACCGGTGTGATTCGTGCTGGTAATAATGAATTCCGGGTAGAAGATACCGTTGATTTGCGGGGTGGAAAAATTGGTCATGTAGGAACCGTAATCAAAGGAATGTTTAAGACCGGTGATGGGGTCGAACTGTTCGTAGACGAAGAAAAACGTGCACTGGTAGGAAGAAACCACAGTGCTACTCATCTTCTTCAAAAGGCCCTTCGTGAAGTGCTGGGAAGCCATGTAGAGCAGCATGGTTCGGATGTGAATACAGACAGACTCCGTTTTGATTTCTCACATTTTGCAGCAATGACAGAGGAAGAAGTTGCAAAGGTGGAAGACATTGTGAATGCTAAAATTGCAGAGTCTATTCCGGTAGTAACACAGGAAATGTCTCTGGAAGAAGCAAAAAAGTCAGGCGCAATGGCACTTTTTGGTGAGAAGTATGGTGATTCGGTGCGAGTAGTTAAAATGGGTGATTTTTCCGTAGAGCTTTGCGGTGGTACCCATGTGGCAAATACCGGAAGTATCGGAGCCTTTAAGATTGTATCAGAAACAGGTATAGCAGCAGGAGTAAGACGTATTGAAGCATTGACTTCCAAGGCTGTATTTGAATATTATGGCAGAATGGAAGCAACCATTAATGAGGCTGCCAAAACAGTGAAAACCAATCCAGCAGGACTGGTAGAGAAACTGGAACATTTAATGGCAGAGATGAAAGCACTTCAGAGTGAAAATGAATCCTTAAAGAGCAAGGCTGCAAAAGAAGCCCTTGGTGATGTTATGAATCAGATAACAGAAGTTAAGGGAGTAAAGATGCTGGCAGCAAGTGTAGCCGGGGTTGATATGAATGGACTTCGGGAACTTGGAGATCAGCAGAAGGAAAAGCTTGGGGAAGGTGTGGTTGTATTGGCATCTGAGATGGAAGGCAAGGTAAACCTTATAGCCATGGCAACAGAGGAAGCTATGAGTAAGGGTGCACATGCTGGAAATCTTATTAAAGCTATAGCAGGAAAAGTTGGCGGCGGCGGCGGCGGACGTCCGAATATGGCACAGGCAGGCGGTA
>CAZUKR010000121.1:0-7947 GCA_964620885.1 uncultured Eubacterium sp. | reverse complement strand
ATTGTGCTGGAGAAACCGCAAAGTGCTTATGACATACAGAAAGATGTGGAATACCACCATCTTTCAAGATGGACTAAAATAAGTGTTCCGTCTATATATCGAAAAGTTCTTCAACTTAATGAAAAAGGTTATTTACAAAGTGATATTGTAAAAGGGGATAAGTTTGCTGACAAAGCAGTGTATTCAATTACAAATGAGGGGAAGAAATACTTTAAACAGTTAATGACTGCTTATACCAATCAGGCAGTTCCACTCTTATTTGATTTCAATGTTGTGATTGCTAATCTCAATAAGGTAGACAAGGATGAAGCTCTTAAATTAGTTTCAGAGTTAAGAGAAAATATAAAGTCCTCTGTCAGATCTAATGAGGCGTATGCCATTGAATATGCGGATATCCCCCTTGTGGGCAGGACAATTTTTGAGCAGCAAAAGCTTTTATACAATTCACTCTTAGAATGGCTTGATGATTTTGAAAGCCAATTTAAAGAGGAAGAACAGGATGTCTGATCAAAGCAGCTTAACTATTATGTTTGAAGCTCCATTCTGGATTGGATTATATGAGCGGTTTGAGAATGGAAAATACGAAGTATGCAAAATTACGTTTGGTGCAGAACCGAAAGACTACGAAGTATATGAGTTTATGCTAAAGAATTGGGATAAGCTGAAATTCAGCCCGCCGGTCAAATCGGAAATAGCTGAAGAACGGAAAATTAACCCAAAGCGTATGCAGCGTGAAATTAATAGCCAGCTCCAAGACAAAGGTATGGGAACAAAAGCACAGCAAGCACTTAAACTCCAACAGGAACAGAATAAAATGGAACGAAAATCAAAAAGCCGTGAGCAGCGGGAAGGGGAAAAAGAACGTCAATACGCTTTACGGCAGGAAAAGAAAAAAGCCAAACATCGGGGGAGATAAATTAGTGGAAGGAAATAATAGCAAAAAATATCGAGATTGTAAACTTTATCTGCTATATACTGTTGCTTGTATGGAGGGGGATTTATGGATGAAAAAATATTAGCAGTTCAGAGAATGCAGGATTACATTGAAGAAAATTTAAATGAAGAAATTACGTTGTCTAAATTATCAGGTATTTCTTTGTTTTCACCTTGGTATTCATACAGAATATTTAAGGAATGTACGAATCTTACAATATCGGATTATATTAGAAAGCTTCGTCTGTCAAAGTCAGCATTAAAACTTAGGGATGAAAATATTAAAATAATTGATATTGCTTATGAGATGAATTTTAAAAGTGTAGATGGATATCAAAGAGCTTTTAAAAAAGAATTTAATTGTAACCCTTATGAATATTCTAAAAATCCGATTCCCATATATCTATTTAATCCATACGGAGTAAAATTTAAGAATATGGAGGTAAAAAAGAAAATGGAAAAACCCAAAAGTGTATTTATCCAAGTGTTAGAAAAACCAGAAAGAAAGGTAATTATCAAAAGGGGGGTTAAAGCAAAGGAATATTTTGAGTATTGTGATGAAGTAGGTTGTGATGTATGGGGACTTTTAACCAGCATAAAGTCAATAGACGGTGAACCGGTATGTTTATGGCTGCCCCAAAAGTATATAAAAGAAAATACATCTACTTATGTTCAGGGGGCGGAAGTTGCCATTGATTATAACGGTGTTATACCGGATGGATTTGAACTAATTGAACTGCCGGCCTGTAAATACTTGATGTTTCAGGGAGAACCGTTTGAAGAAGAAAATTATGGCAGTGCTATCGAAGAGGTACAGGAAGCAATAAAAAATTACAATCCAAGTGTGATTGGATATGAATGGGATGATGAAAATCCTAAGATTCAATTAGAACCAATTGGAACAAGAGGTTATATTGAATTATATCCAATAAAGTAGACTTTTTGAGCTTGTTCAGGAATATCCTGAATGAGCTCTCATTAACGCTAAAGGAGACAACTGGTGAAAAAGAAAAAAGATAACAAGAAATTTTGGAATCGTTACGCCAAGTTATATGATTATGAAATTCACAAATTTAGTAGTTCCGCCTATTCGGAAATATATAGACTTATGTCGGCGGTGCTTACCAAAGAAATGAGAGTGCTGGAAATTGCCACAGGCACCGGACTAATGGCGCTTCATATTGCTGATTCTGTTCAGTCGGTGGAGGCCACTGACTTTTCCCCTAAAATGATAGAAACAGCAATGAAAAAAGAGATACCTGGTAACGTGAACTTCTCTGTTGAAGATGCCTCGGCACTTTCTTTTGCAGATGAAACATTTGATGCTGTAATCATATCAAACGCCCTGCACATTATGCCGGACCCGGAATTGGTATTAAAAAATATTAAGAGAGTTCTAAAGCCAAAGGGAATTTTAATAGCACCTACATTTTCACATGGTCATTTAAAGGACTCAACATGGAACTTGAACGCATTTGTTTTAAAGTTGGTTGGATTTGAAACGCACTCTAAGTGGAAACCGGAAGAGTATGTTTCCTTTATTAATAAAAACGGTTTTTTAATAAAAGATTGGAAAGTGCTTAGAGCAGCTTTTCCTCTTGTTTATTTGGAAGCAAGTCTACAGGATTAATCCTGCGTTTTCCTAAATTTAATATTTAAAAGATGTCGAAAGATGTCAATAGCATGAGGGGAATATTAAAATTCTGTTGCAAAAAAATATATGTATTGTTACAGTTTTAATGTATACATAATATATAATTGCAATTATAAAAAAGAAAAGGAGAAAATTTTTATTTATGAAAACAATCAGTGAACAAATATTTAGTAAAAAAGCATTATACGTTTTAACAGTAGCAGGACTTTTATGCTTATCTTTTAGTGGAGTTGGACTTGCGTCTATGCTTGGAATTAGTTCAGCAGCTGCACTCAAGGTAATTGACATTATTGATACTGTTTCGACTATAGCAACCATTATTTCTTTAGTAGCGGTAATTGTTGGAGCAGGCGCTATTTCAACAGCAATTATTGCAACAGCGAAGAAAATGATTAAGAAATATGGTAAAAAATACGCTGCAGCATGGTAAAAAGAATATAAAAAATAGAGTAGTCGGCTATCTTTTTTTAGCCGACTACAGGTGGTTTAAGATGAGAAAATTAGTAAATATGATAATTAGTTATTGGAAAAATAAGGTAAGAATAATAGAAAATCTGCAAATATTTAAACTATTTATTGGAATTGCAGGTATCGTATTTGCATTGTTTGTTGGGGGCTTAGAGGCGCTATTATTATTACAGGAAAATTTAGTTGCCTTGATAATATTGATTACATTAATTATTCAATATAACAGGCCAACAATTGTAATGCATTTAACAGAAAAGAAGAAGAGTATGTTTTTAATATCAAAATCTAAAACTTATCTTAGGTTTTGTTTTTTTCAAATCTTAAAATATAATTGTATGTTACCAATTTTTTTTGTTGTAACAATTTTACTGACACCAGCATTTCTGTTCTTAAATGGCATAGGAATTTTGTTGACATGGATGGTAATATTTGTTGAACTAGCAATTAATGCTTTTGCCATTCGATATCAATTACGGAACAGATATGAAGATAAATATAAGAGGAAAAGTGAGAACCAGTGGAAACATCTTAATATCAAAAAGCAAAATATGATATATTTTTCCAGAGTTCCAATTAAGGAATATCTGGAACTAATAGTTCAGCTTACAGTTCTGATTATCAGCGCACAGTTTGTATCAGGGATTATTGTAAATTATATTCTATTAGTTTTTATGGTAGTTGATATTGAAATACTCGAAGATTATAAAATGGAAAACTATGCGAATCATTACGGAAAATACGCGGTAAAAAAAATAGCACAAATTGGAAAGCTGGCTTGTTTTCGTCTTTCTGAGGAATACAAACTTTTTCTCAAATACTTGCTGTTACAGATTGCGGTAATTATTTATGGAGGACCGAAGCAACTTGTGTTTTCTGTCTTGATGTTAGCCGTATCATATCGTTATTATTGTGGAATTGATAAGCTATTTGGAGAGCGAACATTATTTAAATATACTTGGTTTAGAATGTGTATGCTTTACTTGATTATCCTTGCGCTTGCTCCGTTCTTGTTTGAAGAGGAATTGAAGAGTATTGCAGGATATCAGCCGCTCTATGGATATTTGTTTCTAGCTGGAATGAGTGTTGTTAGTTTGATTGTACCATTTGAAAAAGTAATAAGCATGTCTGGGGAGAGCGTGGATGAGAACTAAGAAAATAAATACTAGACCTTTAATTTATGGATTAATATACTTAGGTATGCTATTTTTAATGATTTGCTTTTTTTATTACTTTTTTGAACCAACGGGTGAGCAGCTTATTGTTACAAAAAGAGATCATTCATGGCAAATAGTTGGGAGCATCATTCAGAATAATATGCTAAATTATTTCATTTATTTGATTCTATTTGTTATTTATCCAATTAATATAATGCTTGATATGGTAAATACAGCGTGGAGCATTGCGGTGTCATTACATGCACAGGGTATTGGAAATACTGTTATGCATTTGGTCTTTCACGGAATCATAGAAGTTCCTAATATGATGGCGTATACATATTTGTCGTTCTGTGCCTTTGTTTCGGTAGTGAAAAAGAAAAAATTTGGTTTATCCGAATATCTAAATTATATAAAGAAAAAGAAAAAATATTACATCGGCTGTTTCATACTTATTGTGATCGCAGGTGTTATAGAGGGATTGGTAAGTTGAGTGAAAATAAAATTTAAGGATTGTAAAAAAAAGTACGGCGAACATATTGTATTTGAGGACGTAAATTTGGAGTTGGAAAATGGAATATATCATATAGTTGGAGCAAATGGAACTGGAAAGAGTGTATTATGCCGATGCGTTTTGAATTTGGAAAAATTTTCAAAAGGAACTATAACGGGAAGGGAGATGCCAACTTTATTCCTTCCAGACACTAGCATTGGAGAAAAATGGATGTCAATGCGCGAAAATATTGACCTGCTTCTGTATTACTATCAAATTTCTTTATCCGAAGATGAAATAGCTACGATAATGGAAAAAGTAAGAATTCAAGAGCCGGATCAAAACTATAGTCAGGTTTCCGTGGGTACAGCCATGAAAATGGGCCTTTTTTTAATATTTGTAAAAGACTTTTGGAAGTTCATTGTACTAGATGAAACATTATCTCATTTGGATAGAGAAATTAGAGAAATAATACTAAAAGAAATTAATGAACGAGCAAAGGAAGGTACGATGATATTTATTGTCGATCATAATCTAAATAAACCAGTGGATGCTAAACGGTGGAATTGGTTGGAAATAAAAGAAAATAAAATTGTTTTAAAAAGTAATTAGGAGGTCGTTAGATGAAAGAAAAGACAACAAACTTAATGGCAATCGTAATATCATTTGCAGCAGCATGTTTTACATTTTTTATGTATCTAAGTAAATATCTTTTGAAAAATAAGCAGATTTCTGATCAAATAGAACAATTGATGATGAAGTTAAATATTGTGGAGGGAAGAGCATCCTTTTTTCTATACATACTGTTTTTTTTCTGTTTAATCTTTTTCCTTATATTGGGGTTTATTATTTATAAAATTATTTTTAAGATTGCAAAGGTAAAAATCAACGAGATTAAATTGCTTTTAGCGGTGGAAATGGCGTATGCAGTTTCGTTTTTTATTGCTTACATTTCAATTGGTTATTTACCATACATTTTAACAGTCTTATTAAGTAATCTTGTAGAAATGGGAGTTGTTGTGTTTATGTGTATAGATGAAGCACGTCCGAAACTGACAAAAGTCATTCTATGTCGTTCCATTTTGATTGTACTTAGCTTGTTGACAGGATTACTGGATTAGAAATGGGGAAGATAAATGAGACTAATTATTCAAAATTTAGGAAAAAGTAGCAAGGGAAAAAAACGAATAAAAGGTGTTACGTTTTCTTGCAAATCGGGTAAGGTTCTTGGCTTGATGGGAAATAATGGTGCAGGGAAGTCAACTCTGATGAAAATATTGGCGGGAATATGTAAGGAAGACGAAGGAAGAGTGTGGGTTGAATTGGATAATGGTTCTACTGATATGGTATCTAATCATGTTGCGTCTTGCATATATTTAGATTCTGGCTATAAAAATATGAGTGGAATTGATGTTATAAACTATGTTGCAAAAGTGAGCAAAATACAGGATTTGAGCAAGGTATGGAAGCTGGCTACAGAGTGGAAAATACCGGAAAAGAAAAAAATTAGTGAATATTCACTTGGAATGAAAGTTAGATTGAATCTTGCAATGACCATAATTAAGGAACCAGATATTTTAATCCTAGACGAGGTATTTAATGGCTTGGATCCATCCGGTCAGGACTTTTGTAAAAAAGTCATCTTAGAGTATGCCAAAGCGGGTCATATTGTATTGGTCTCAAGTCATAGTTTATCTGATTTATCCGATATTTCCGATGAAGTCATTTTAATGGAAAATGGAGAAGTGAAGGAATGGCTATCGGATAATATCCAATACGAAAGCCTCCACCAATATTTTCAGAGCGCAAAGGAGGAATGAGAATGCAGTTAGTACGCTTTGAGATAAAAAAAATAATAAGCTATAGAGTAATTGTCATAACCCTTTTGTCCATTTTGGCGATAGGGTTTGGATATTCTTATTTGTTTGAAAATCAGTCAGATAGCGATTGGAGAAACTTTGCGAAAGAGGAAAAAGCAGAAATACAGGGATATATTGATCAGACTGATAGGGAGGATGAGTTTGCACCAACTATTTTGGAAACTTTTCAAAAAGAAATTAATCAGATTGATTTTTGTTTGGAAAATAACATTTTGTATGGGACAGAAAGTGTTTGGACCTGTTGGTATAAGCTCAAATATTTTCTTGGAATCATAACAATTCTCTCAATTATATGGGGAAGCAATGTAATCTCCGTCGAAAGAACGAGCAACATGAATGAAAAACTTCTTTCAAAAGAATTTAATAAAAAGAAACTTATCGGAGAGAAATACATTGCAATCTTCGTAATGACATTCATTGGGATAATTGTTGGCTATATGGAACTGTTTGGGATAAGTGTCATCCGTTTTCAAAAATTTGATTATTATTACATTGCAACCACAACGAATGGAATACTAGAAAAAAGCAATGTAATTATAGATATGCTTTATTTTTTTGTGGGACTACTTCTTGCAACATTAATTTATTGTGCATGTGCAATGCTTCTAGAAATACTTCTGCCAAATAAAAAACTAACTGTTGTGGGAGTAGAGCTAGCTTTTTTGTTTAATTCACAACTCTACAGCTTAAGTACCTTTATAAAGATAGGAGATGTTCTACCATTTAGATATCTTCGTTATGGACAATACAATAGCAATACGGAAATTTCTTCGTTGATAGGCGGATGGGCATATTTAGTAATACTTCTTCTTGTAATTATTGCTGTGACGATTTTTATAAATGACAAGACAGCTTTAGAAAAATAGAAATAAAAAAAGCACTAAAAAGAAAGAAGACTTCTGTGTAAAATTTCAGTGCAAAACTAAAACGTAAATTATTAAAATATACTAAAGTAATTCGGTGATATGAATTGCTTTTGACGGCATAGCGCTCCTGCTTCATCTACACAGTTTATAAGTTACTTTTATATCAAAGCGGGGCTGTCGCTTTAACGATTGAAAAATCGTGAAGCGGCAGCTGCTTTACGTCTTGTTTTATGATATTCTCTTCTATATATTTATTTTTTAGAAAAAATAAGCGTACTTTAATAGACGTATTCAAACCGTAGAAGCATGATTTTAAACTTTTAAAATCTATGCACTTTTTATCTGAAATAAATGCTGGCCCGTTCTATTTTTCTGGATTTTGTGATGTAGTTTATTTATGTTTCGGGCCATTGCCATTAAAGTGCTCTCTGCCAGAACATTACGCCTTCCACGACTTAGATATCTTCGAAACATCATATCTTGTTTGATATCTCCAAAG
>CAZUKR010000120.1:0-7958 GCA_964620885.1 uncultured Eubacterium sp. | reverse complement strand
TGAGTCTCCTTCTCTATTTATGTATGGACTGCTTTCCACATCGGACATGACACCATACTGCTGTCAATGCACTAATGAATAATAAAAAGTAAAAATTCAGTCCACGGGTAACGCACATAGAGGCAGTAAGATATACTCCGGGGAAAATTTGTGCAAATGCAGTCTTATACATCATCTCTGTGATTCCCTGTGCTCCGGGAAGGGGCATCATGTCTACTGCGATGTAAACAGAAGCCTGTACCATCATTACAGTCAACATACTCTGTCCGTTCATTCCCATCCCCCGGTATATCAGATAGGTCAAAAAGAAGACACTGCATCTTTGCAGTGCAGTCATCATGATAACTACACCTATTTTCCCTTTATTTTTCCCAAAAAACAGCACCGCCTCATGATACTGATCCGCCATTTCTATAAGCTTTTTTGTACGTTCTTCTGAATGTTTCAATATCCGTATCTTTTTCAGCAGTTTTTCTCCTCCTGTTACAAGCCCTTTAAAGCATTTTGGGCTTATCATAACAAATAAAAGCACTACCACCAGCAGTATATTGAGAAATAATCCCAGATAATACACATACATATAGCCTTTCAGATACTGTGCAAGGGAATCATGATAAAACAAAAGAATTCCAATTCCCATAACAACCAGTACAAATTTATAAATAACCGCAACGGTCATAAGTACAACGGTACTATTTGATACCTTATGTCCTTCCTTCTGCATATAATATAACTGCATGGGCTGTCCCCCTGTTGCAGAAGGCGTAATTCCGGAAAAGAAAAATCCCACAAAGGAATATCGTATACAGCGGTAAAGTACCGCCGGCTCCTGCAATACCCGCAAAAGATACCATATCATGATTCCCTCTGCCGCTACGAAAAACAGTGCGACAGCTGCCGCAGCTATCAGGTAACCCTTATCCAGTTCCTGTACTGCCGCAGCCACTTCGCTCATATCATTTCCCTTTAAAATAATACAGAAGGTCAATGCCGCCAATAATAAAAATATAACTGCACTTATTACATTTTTCCGTTTCATTGTTCTCTCCTATGTAACTATGTCAGACTCCTTGTGTACTGTCCTGTTCCGGTAAATTCACATAAGTTCCCTTCATATATAACTTCCGTTTGTTCCAGCTCATAAAAATCTTTTGGCGTTACCAGTGAAAAATGCTTTTCAAATAATTTGATGCCATTGTCCTCCAGGAGTTTTGATACGAAAGAAGAGCAGGTATAGTGATTCTTCTGATAGAAGGGTTTGTTGCAGAGAATAAAAGGAAGTCCAACAATACAGTAGTGATAACGAAATCTATTTTTATAGCAATCCTCTAACTGCTGTTTTATCTGCTCTTTTTGTTCTCTGGTACATTCCATACTTACAATTCGGTATCTTGCGGTAGGAAATGCCTGCTCAATACAATAGATATTCTCTTTTTCAAATCCTGCTATGATAGGCACAAAGGGATTTCTTCTTCCTACACTATATGCCTCCTGCAATTGACTGTCCAAAGATAATACCACATGAATATAATTACTTCTGGTAACCTTTCGTATGACCGCCGCAAACACTCCGGGAGTCTCCACTAAGGCGAAATATATTTTTTCCATATCCCTATCCCCTTTTCTTTTGTATGTTTCTTCTAATTAAACTGATATACTTTCTGAGCCGCTTTATAGCCAGTCAGTGTTATACCTGCACCCATTTTTCCCGGCAGATAAGTAAGTCCACTGAGTGTTCTTCGTTTTAGCCGAAAGTACAGCCTCTTGTTATGATTTTTCACATAGTTCCACAGCATTTCTCTTTTTTCCAGTGCTTCGGAAGTTCCAATCAGAAGCAGATGTATAGAAGAAATTGCCATCATAATAGATATATTTCTAATAAGATAGGAGGCAAGCCTTGGATATTTTTTTTCCACCTTATCCAGATTGGTATGAGTGGAAACAAGCTTTGTAACACGTATCTGCTGATCAATACGCTCCATCAACACCTTTTCATTTACAGACTGATCATCCCGTCCCAAAAAATAGTGATACATGTCCAGATTTAAATAGCAGATACTGGACACATAAGGAAGGGGCTGACTGGCAAAAATATTATCCACATAAAAGGTATGCTTTGGAAGCTTTACTCCTGCCTGACGCAGTACATCCGTCCGGAAAAACAAAGCATGCATAACCAGATACTGGGATGGGCGGAACTTTCTTATATCATTCCATCCGCACACGCTGTCTTCCCTAAATACGTTGCTATATCTGATTCGTTTTTTCTTCTTTTCATACAAATGGTCATAGATGTAATTACATACAATCAAGTCCACTTCCTGGTTTTCTTTGTCCCACTGCCTTATTTTGTTCAGTAATTTCTGCAGCTCTGCTTCATCGATCCAGTCATCAGAATCCACTACCTTAAAATATCTTCCAGAAGCATTCTCCAGTCCCGCATTTACTCCTGCGCCATGACCTCCATTTTCCTGATGAATCACCTTTACAATCTCAGGATAATTTCTGGCATAATTGTCAGCAATCTCTCCGGTTCTGTCTGTAGAGCCATCATTAACAATAATAATCTCTACTCTTTCTTCTCCGCCCAGCAGCGAATCAATGCAGCGCTCCATATAGTCTTGTGAATTGTAACAAGGTACAGTAAATGTAATATCTCTCATGGTTTTCCTCCTCAGAATTCTTCCTATATACTTCTTAACGATAAAACTACCTATTTTTCTTCAATTAAATCACTTCTTTTTTATTTTATCCTATAAATCTAAACTCTGCCTGTGTTTTACCTTACAGTTGTCTTACATTTGTGTAAGGTTTACCTTTCTGTTTTATTAATATTATGGTACCAGGGTCAAAAGGTCATGCTTTTCATGCTTGCATGAAAAAGTATGAGTTTGGGACCCGCAAAACATGAGAAAGTAGCCCGAATAGGGTGGATTTCGAATGTTTTTAGGAGTGCACGAGCACAAAGTGCGAAGTAATCCGTAGGTACCATGTGGCCAAAATACCTTTTGACACCCTAATCATATTATAAAAATCTCTATAAACTTTCTATTGACACACTTTATTTTTTGTACTATAGTGTACTTATCAAGCAAGTACACTCAATCACACTTTGGAGGTTATTCGTGGAAATTATTATTAGCAGTAATTCAACAAAGCCCATCTATGAGCAAATTACAACCCAGATAAAATCCATGGTTATGAGCGGAGAACTCTCCCATGGAGATGCCATTCCTTCCATGAGAGCACTTGCCAAATCCCTGCATATTAGTGTTATTACGGTTCAAAAAGCTTATGAGGATCTTCAGCGGGATGGTTTCATTGAAACTACCGTGGGCAGGGGGAGCTTTATCTCGGCAAACAGCACAGATTTCTATCAGGAAGAATGTCAGCGGATGGCAGAAGAGCATCTTCTGGAAGCCGCAAATATTGGAAAAACCAGTAACATACCACTGGAAAAATTATTGGAATTGCTAACCATGTTTTATGAAGAGGAGGAATAGTATGGAGTACGCATTACAGGCTGAACATTTATATAAGAATTATCCCGGATTCTCTCTTGAAGATGTTTCCCTTCACCTGCCAAAAGGGTGTATTATGGGACTAATTGGAGAAAATGGTGCTGGAAAAAGCACCACATTTAAAGCTTTACTGGATTTGATTCACTTAGACAGCGGTTCCGTCACATTCTGGGGACACCCCCTCTCTAAAAATGCCACATCACTGAAAGAGGATATTGGTGTTGTCTTTGACGGCCTTAGTTTCTACGAAACACTGACACCAAAACAAATTGGGCATATCTTTTCTGCTGCTTATAAGAATTGGGATGAAAAAGAATTTCAGAATTATATGAACCGTTTTGCTCTTCCTATAGATAAGGAATTGAAGACCTTTTCCAGAGGAATGCAGGTGAAACTAAGCCTTGCTACTGCCCTTTCCCACCATCCTAAACTCCTGATTCTGGATGAAGCCACCAGTGGTCTGGATCCTATTATGCGGGACGAAATTCTGGATATCTTTCTTGATTTTGTGCAGGATGAAGAACACTCCATTCTGGTTTCTTCCCACATTACCAGCGACCTGGAAAAAATTGCGGACTATATTACATTTATCCATGATGGAAAAATTATTTTCACAGAACAGAAAGACACTTTGATTTATAACTATGGCATTATCCGCTGTAATACTTCACAGTTTCAATCTATTGAAAAAGATGACATTTTAGTCTGCCGAAAAACGGAGTATCAGTGGAACGTACTGGTAAAAGATCGTAAACGTGCCTCCGGCAAATACAAAAATATGATAATTGATACACCTACTATTGACGAAATTATGCTTCTTTATGTAAAGGGGGAATCAAAATGAAAGCACTTCTTTTAAAGGATCTTTACAATATCGGACACAATGCGAAACAGATGATAATTGTCATGATTTTTGTAGCTGTCTGTATTATTCCTTCCAGCGGAGTCTACTCCTACATTCCAGTCTGTAGTGTTCTGTTCTGCATGATGACCACTACCACCTTCTCCATGGATGAACGCTCCGGATGGACAAAATATGCTCTGATTATGCCCGTTTCTCCTAAGACCTATGTACTGGAAAAGTATGTACTGCATCTTATTTTTTCTCTCACGGGAACTTTACTGGGAACGCTTTCTGCTTTTGTGTTCAGTTTTTTCACGCATACTTTTGATGCGAATACTTTCCTTGGATGTTCTCTGGCAGGCCTTCTCATTGCCCTGTACTTTGGTTCTCTTCATATTCCATTCCTTTTCCGCTTCGGTGCAGAACAGGCGCGGCTTATGATGATTGTTATGGCTCTGATCCCTGCTTCTGTGGGCTTCGCTGCTTATAAACTGATGGAATTTAAGCAGATTCCTCTTACAAATAATCTAATTACAGGGCTTTTGATTGGATTTCCAATTTTCCTTGTTTTTCTGATTATTGGTACCTATATTTATAGCCTGCGCTGTCTTCAGAAAAAAGAATTTTAAGAAATATGTTCTATTTTAGATTTCACAGATATTTCAATGGTATTTTGTTTATTGATTGCCTATTGCAGGAATCATCTGCTTAAAAATAAAGTGATGAAGATAATCCTGCAAAAAAGAACATTGCGATGGAAGGAATATTAGTTCCTACCGCAATGTTCTTTTTTTTATATTATAGAAAAGACCTTGTTATCCTAAAGTATAAACGTGTATGATTTTCTATAATATAAAAACGCTCCGCGCAGGATGCACACGCGCGCAAAAGGAAAAAGTCGCAGAAGCGACAGCGCGCGGCGCAGCAAAGCGCCTTCTCCCTCATGATTGAGGGGGGAAGAGCCGAAAGTGTCAAAGACACTTTGTTCCATATTCCGACATCATACAGGCTCCGGATGCGCCGCTTTTCCTTACTTCCATAAGATTTTCAGGATGTATTCCGCCAATGGCATACACTGGAATTTCCACACTTCTGCAAACCTCTGTCAGAAATTCAATTCCTCTTGGCTCTACTCCCTGCTTGCATTCTGTTGCAAAGATATGTCCGGCTATGATATAAGATGCCCCCATCTTCTCTGCTGCCTTTGCTTCTTCTACCGAATGAATGGAAGTTCCAACTACTTTCATTTCCTCAAGTCTTCTCTCATGGGTATACTGTTCAAACAAATGAAAAGGGAGATGTATACGCTGTATTCCAGCCTGCTGTGCTGCTGACAAAAATGTATGGGGAATGAGTTCTACTGCACTGCTTTTCAATTCCTTCCAGACCATTCCCAGCAACTTTTCATATTCTTTCTGGGACAAATGCTTCTCTCTTAATATTATCTTATCCGGCGGACTGACTGATTCTTTCAGCCCTGCCAGGTGCTTCACATATTCTTCTATATTCTTTGTTCTGCTATTTCCCTGATACAATTCCCAGTTTGAAACTGCAATCAGCTTAAACGTAGACATAATCATTCATTACAGGTTGTAACCCCTGTTCCTTAATGGCAGCAAACACCTGGTTTACATTCCGGTTATCTGCAATCTCAAACTGATCATCCCCTTTTTCGTCCACTTCTTCCGCATGGCTTCCGATTCCGGTACTTACCCCCGCTGAAATCTTGGTAGCTGTCATTCCAATCACATGATTCCGAAATTCCGCCCGCTCTCTGGTGGAGATTGTCATCCCTGCAAAGGGCATAAACAAACGGTAGGCACACATAATCTGAAGAAGCTGAGTTTCATGTACATCCTTTGAATGAATTGTTGCATCATTTACAATAGGGCGCAGTCTGGGACAGGAGAACGATATTTCCGCCGAAGGGTATTTCCGCTGAATATAGTACGCATGAAGCCCCGTTGCAAAAGCATCTTTTCTAAAATCTGCAAGCCCCAGCAATGCTGCAAAAGCAACACCCCGCACACCACCCTTTAACGCCCGTTCCTGTGCATGAAAGCGATATGGAAAAACCCGTTTATGTCCTTCTAAGTGCAGAGTTTCATATTTATCAGAATCATAGGTTTCCTGAAATACCGTAACATAGTCAGCACCGCATGTTTGCAGATAGGCATACTCATCTGAATTCATGGGATACACTTCAATTCCTACCATCTTAAAATATTTTCGTGCAATTTTACATGCTTCTCCTATATAGGAAACGTCTGACTGGCCTCTGCTTTCCCCCGTAAGAATCAGTATTTCCTCCAGCCCGGTTTCTGCAATTGCCTTCATCTCCTTTTCAATTTTTTCTGCATCCAGCTTCATACGGTGTATTTTATTGTGGCAGTTAAAACCACAGTATACACAATAGTTTTCACAATAGTTTGATATATAGATAGGGGTAAACATATAAACGGAATTACCGAAATGCTTTGCTGTTTCTTTCTTTGCTTTCTCTGCCATTTCTTCCAGAAACGGTTCTGCCGCGGGTGACAGTAATGCGGCAAAATCCTCAATATCCATACGCTCCTTATCCAGTGCCTGTCTTACATCCGATGATGTATAGGTTTCTGACTGATATTGATTTCTTGCGGCTATTACCTTGTCCATAATAT
The DNA here is from genome assembly GCA_964620885.1 of uncultured Eubacterium sp. Classification (GTDB taxonomy): domain Bacteria; phylum Bacillota; class Clostridia; order Lachnospirales; family Lachnospiraceae; genus Petralouisia. Next base: position 933 of record CAZUKR010000120.1, on the reverse strand, counting down.
CCGTTTCTATCTGCTCCATCCCCTCCATATATTCCATATGATTTATTCTGTCTCTCTTATTCTGTTTCATATTTTTTCCTTCCTTATATCTCTAATCCCGTAAAAATCCTGTCATAGGCGAGGATGCCGCTCCGCCTTTTTCCACAACTCTTCCCAATTTTGCAAGATATGCTTCTCTTCCAGCCTCTACTGCTTTTTTAAATGCCGATGCCATAGCGGCAACATCACCTGCCGTTGCAATGGCTGTATTTGCCATAATGGCTGCGGCTCCCATCTCCATGGCTTCACATGCCTGTGAAGGGCGTCCGATGCCAGCATCTACTATAATTGGAAGGTCTATTTCATCAATAAGAATCTGAATGAATTCTCTGGTCACCAGCCCCTTGTTGGAACCAATGGGGGCTGCCAGAGGCATAACGGCTGCGGCTCCGGCACTTACCAGATCTCTTGCTGTATTCAAATCCGGATACATATAGGGAAGTACCACAAAGCCTTCCTTTGAAAGGATTTCTGTTGCTTTTATGGTTTCCTGATTATCCGGAAGCAGATACTTCGAGTCCCGCATAATCTCCACTTTTACAAAGGTTCCACACCCCAGTTCCCGGGAAAGTCTGGCAATCCTTACAGCTTCTCCTGCATCTCTGGCTCCTGAAGTATTGGGCAGCAGCGTTACTCCTTCGGGTATGAAATCCAGAATATTTTCTGCCCCCTGAGAGTTGACTCTCCGTACTGCCAGAGTAATAATCTGTGCTTCCGCCTGTTGGATTGCCGCCTTTATCAGTTCTACATTATATTTTCCGGAACCTAGTATAAAACGGGAATCAAATTCATGTCCCCCCAGTATAAGTTTGTCCTTTTTCATTTTGTTTTCCTCCTTATTCTTCTGCTATCCCAAGTATTAGTCTTATTATCATGTTTGCCTGATGCGCGGCG
>CAZUKR010000119.1:0-8000 GCA_964620885.1 uncultured Eubacterium sp. | reverse complement strand
CTTCTGAAAATATTCCATAGAAGAAAGAATTGTGTACTGCGAAAAAGTGTGGTACAATGAAAAACAGGAAAAATTTGAAGGAGGAATATTTAAAGTGAATAAAATCGCAGTGGTCACCGACAGTAACAGCGGAATCACCCAAGAGCAGGCAAAAGAATATGGGGTACATGTAGTACCAATGCCTTTTTTTATAGATGGAGAAACTTTTTATGAAGGTATCGATTTAACTCAGGAACAGTTTTATGAAAAACTGGAAGAGAATGCAAAAATATCCACCTCCATGCCCGCAGTGGGAGATGTAACAGATTTTTGGGATAACCTGTTGAAAGAATATAATGAACTGGTATATATACCTATGTCCAGTGGTTTAAGCAGTTCCTGTGAAACCGCTATCATGCTGGCACAGGATTATGATGGAAAGGTTCAGGTAGTAAACAACCAGAGGATTTCCGTAACACAGAAGCAGACAGTACTGGATGCTGCAGAAATGGTAAGACAGGGAAAAAATGCAGTACAGATTCGAGAGTATCTGGAAGATACCAAATTTGAATCCAGCATCTATATCATGGTAGATACTCTGCACTATTTGAAAAAGGGCGGACGTATTACTCCAGCGGCGGCAGCACTTGGAACATTGTTGAAATTGAAGCCGGTACTTCAAATACAGGGAGACAAGCTTGACGCATTTGCAAAGGCAAGAACGGCCAAACAGGCAAAGTCTATTATGCTGGAGGCAATGGCAAAAGACTTTAAAGAGCGTTTTCATACAGAGGATGGAACAGGAATGCATTTGTTTATTGCATACACTAAGGATTATGAGCCGGCAGTGGAGTTTAAGGAAATGCTGCAGGAACGGTATCCGAAGAGTGTGATAGAAATTGCACCGCTGGCATTAAGCATATCCTGCCATATTGGACCGGGAGCACTGGCTGTTGCGTGCAGCAAAGGATTGCCACCTCAATAATGGAAGAAGCGGTAATACGATAGATATAAGCGAAGGGAGGAACTGTTTGTCAGCGGTTCCTTCCTTCTATTATTTGAGATTAAAAAACGCCTTCTCCCCTATGAGTGAGGGAGAAGGCGTTTTGCTTATATGGAATATTTTTGCTGTATTTTTTTCTTCCATAGAAGATAGGTAATAAGAAGCGGAATGCCGGCTCCTATCCAGGCAGCAGGACTGGCAAAGCAAACCGCTGCATATCCAAAAGGTTTTAGGCAAAGAATAACAACCAGAGCACGGCAAATCAGTTCAAATACACCACTTAACATAGGGACAAGAGGTTGATTTAATCCCTGCAGCGCGTTCCGGTACAGAAATATAATAGCAAGAGGGATGTAGAAGCAGGCAACCGTATTCATATAAGTAGAAGCATATTGCAGCACTTCCGCAGAAGGATCGCTTAAGAACCAGGATACAATATATTTTCCGAAGACAACTGCAATAAAGAAACCAATTACTGAAATAGCAAGTACAATTAAAAATGCCTTTTTCATACCGTCAAAAATCCGGTCGTATTTCTTTGCCCCCAGATTCTGTCCGCAATAGGTAGACATTGCTGTACCAAGGGAAGGCATTGTCTGGGTGGAAAGCGACTCAACTTTGGAAGCCGCAGTAAAGGCGGCGACTACGCTGGAACCAAATACATTTACGGCACTCTGAAGTACCATGACACCGATGGCAGTTACGGAATAATTAATAGACATGGGGATGCCAATGGCCAGCAGATTACCGATGCTCTTCCAGCTAAAGTAAAAGTCGCTGCGGTGAAGCTTTAAAAGGTCAAAACGAAGGAACATATAAAGAAAACAGAGCAAAGCGGAAACACCCTGGGAAATCACAGTGGCATATGCAGCGCCCTCTGTTCCAGATTTAAATATAACGATAAATACCAGATCCAGGATAATATTCAAAGCGGAAGAAAGCAACAGGAAAAATAAAGGTGTCTTGCTGTCTCCCACACCCCGCAGAATGGCAGAGGCAATATTAAAAGCCATGGTAGCAGTAATTCCTGCATAAATAATGGTAATATATGAATAGGACATATCCAGAATATTATCAGGTGTATTCATAAGCAGCAGAAGATTTCTGGACAGGGATACGGTAAGGGCTGTCATCACAATAGAGATGACCAAGCCAAGAACCAGTGAGGTGGCAACATAATGTTTCAGTAATTTTTCATCCTTTGCCCCAAAGGCATGGGAGATTAATATACCAAAGCCCTGTGAAATTCCTATGGCAAAACCAAGCACCAGAAACATAATGGAACCGGTGGCTCCAACGGCAGCCAGAGCATCTTCCCCTAAAAACTGTCCTACAATAATAGCATCTGCCATATTATAAAATTGTTGAAATAAATTTCCAAGTAAAACCGGAATTGAGAAGAAAATAATAATTTTCCAAGGATTTCCGGTAGTCATATCTTTTGTCATAATAAAGCCCTCGCATTCATTTTGTAACGCACATATTATACAGCTAAAAGGAGAAAAATACAATATAAAAGAGTGCATGAAAAAAAGAAGTATGATAAACTATTACAAGAAACGCAAATTCCCATTATAGGAGTTAGTATGGACATTAATCTGGAATATTATAAAATATTTTATTATGTAGGAAAAATGAAAAGTATTACCCAGGCAGCAGAAGAACTGGCAGTTTCCCAGCCGGCGGTAAGTCAGGCAATTAAAAATCTGGAAACGGCACTGGGAAGTCCTTTGTTCATAAGAATACCAAAGGGAGTACGTTTTACAAAAGAGGGAGAAGTACTGTATTCCTTTGTTCAGCGGGGATATGAATATATCCGGCAGGGGGAACGCAAATTCAAAGAAATGCTGGAACTGGAGCACGGAGAAATCAGAATCGGTGCCAGTGATATGACACTGCAGTTTTATCTGCTGGAGGTGCTGGAAAAGTTTCACCAGAGTTATCCCGGGATAAAAGTAACAGTAACCAATGCGCCCACACCGGAGACATTGAAGCATCTTCAGGATGGTAAGATTGATTTTGGTGTGGTAAGCAGTCCTGTTATCAGCCGGCATGAATGGAAAATAGAATCAGTGCGTAAAATTGAGGATGTATTTGTGGCAGGAAAGAGCTTTTCGTACCTAAGAGATAAGAAACTTGCCTATGGACAGTTGGAAGAGCTGCCCATAATGTGTCTGGAGGGAAATACCTCTACCAGAAATTATGTAGATGGTTTTTTGAAGGAAAATGGGGTCATACTGCATCCTGAATTTGAGCTTGCTACCAGCAATATGCTGATTCAGTTTGCCGTAAAGGGACTGGGAATCGCAAGCGTTGTCAAAGATTTTGCGGCGGAGCATTTAAAAGCTGGAGAATTGTTTGTGCTGAACTTTGAGCAAAAGATTCCGGAAAGAGAAATCTGTGTTATTTCGGATGAAAAAATACCGATGTCAGCAGCTGCACATCAGCTGCTAAATATGATCAGGGGAGGAAAAAAGAATAGTGAGTATGAAAAAGGAAGTGCTGGAAAAGCGCATTGATACTTATATAGAAGAATCTAAGGATAAGAATTTTGATGTGTATCTTCAATGCATGAAGGAGGAACTCAGCAAGCCGGAGATAAATATTGAGGAAGTTGAAAGAAATATACAGATAAATATGGAGCTGTACCGGATGAATCAGGAGAAGCTTCAAAAAGAAAATAAAAATGATTCTGTAGAGTTTAAAGTAGGGGCAGGTATATTAAGTGTAGTTGGGGCAGTATTTATTATGATTGCTCTGATTACCCTGGGAAGAGAATTTTTATCTGATTTTTCACAGGGGATGCTGCTTTATATTGTGGCACTGGTATTTATACTTTTTTCTGAATTGTTTTTATATGACAGACAGGAAAAGGCAGCTACCATTTTTACATCAATAGGAATTGGCAGCGTGTATCTGATTACATGGATTAATTATCAGTATATACGTATACTGCCTGTCAGCTTTGCCATAGCGATAGCGGCGGCAACAGGAATAGCAGCAGTTTTACTGAGTCAGAAAAGAGACGGCTCAGTCATACGAATTATAAATATAATTGGAATTTATATATGTATGATTCCCTTTCAAGGCAGTAAGGACGTATGGCAGTTTGTGGTAACTGCATGTATAATTGGAATTGTAAATATCATGAGTATGTTTATAAAGGCGAAATCGGGAAGAATGGCAGCGGAGATTTTACAGATTGTCTGCATTGGCTTATATACACCGGTGGTTGGCATTCTGGCACTGGTAAACGGACTGCCGGATGTTATCTTTGAAATATATATATTTTCTTATCTGATTATTATGCTGGGAATATTTCTGAAAATGGAAAAGAAAGTGCCCCAGTTGTGGATTTGGGCTATATTTACACTCATTATTGCCATCGGAGTTGGAAATGGTATCAATGTGCCGGCAATCTGGGTTATGCTGGGAATATTTGTTGCAGCCTTCGGAGGAGCCTGCTGGCAGGCAAGAAATGAGAGATGTAACTGGGTGCTGTATTACGTCATATCTACTGTGTTAATACGGGCGGTACAGATAAAACTGCCGGAAGGTATGCAGATTCTGGCGGGAATGGGAATGATTCTTGGCTTGGGACTGGTATTTCAGATGGTTCCCCAATTGCAGATGAAGCGAAAGGATGTATTGTCCTGGATTCTTCTTGGAGTTCTGGGCTGGTGCTCTCTGTGGCTGCCTATGGGAGATTATACAGCACAATTTTGGATTGGTATGATAATCGGTATTGCTTCCGTCTGGATACTGGTCCGGGAACGATTTGGAATTAGTGCAAAGTGGCGGGGAATTATTTTGGCGGGCTATCTGAGTTATATGTTTTTTGTATGCGGAATTCAACAAAGACTAGTAATCAGCGCCCTTTTAATGCTGGTAGCGCTTTTAGCAATAAGCTTCGGTTTTATCTTTGAGGAAAAAGTAGTAAGAATTTATGGGTTAAGCCTTGCACTGGTTGTTTGCCTGAAACTGGTGGTATGGGATTTCTGGGGACAACCGGTTCTTTATAGGATGCTGGCGTTTCTGGTAGTAGGAATTCTGTCATTGGTCATTTCACTGGTTTACATCATACTGGAGAAAAAGAGATAAGATTTACTTATGATAAACATAATAAACATTGATTTTATTTATGTGAATATGTTCAGTATAATCAAAATGTAAAACAGGAAATTTAAGACAGGTGACTGTCTTTTGATGGCACAAGGAGGAACTAAATATGGTAAAAGCTGTTGTTGGAGCTAACTGGGGCGACGAGGGAAAAGGAAAGATTACTGATATGCTGGCAAAGGAAGCGGATATTATTGTACGTTTTCAGGGAGGGGCGAATGCAGGTCATACGATTATAAATGATTATGGTAAATTTGCACTGCATACCCTTCCAAGCGGTGTATTCTACAATCATACCACCAGCGTAATTGGAAACGGAGTTGCATTAAATATTCCGGTATTGTTTGAGGAAATAAAATCAATTGTAGACCGCAATGTTCCAATGCCTAAGATTTTGGTATCTGACCGGGCGCAGATTGTTATGTCCTATCATATTTTATTCGATCAATATGAAGAAGAGCGTCTTGCTAAGCACTCATTTGGTTCCACAAAGTCAGGGATAGCACCATTTTATTCTGATAAATATGCGAAAATCGGATTTCAGGTCAGCGAGCTGTTTGATGAAGAGCTGTTAAAGGAAAAAGTAGTACGTGTCTGTGAAACAAAGAATGTAATGCTGGAACATCTCTATCACAAACCGGTCATTATGCCGGAAGAATTACTGGAAGAGCTGAGAAGTTACCGCGAAATGGTAGCGCCTTATGTATGCGATACCTCTGCATATCTGTATGAGGCAATCAAAGCTGGCAGGAACATTCTTCTGGAAGGACAGTTAGGTTCCTTAAAAGATACGGATCACGGAATCTATCCAATGGTTACCTCCTCCTCCACACTGGCAGCCTATGGTGCCATTGGAGCAGGAATTCCTCCCTATGAGATTCAGAAGATAGTTACGGTATGTAAGGCATATTCTTCGGCTGTAGGTGCAGGTGCATTTGTCAGTGAGATTTTCGGAGAAGAGGCAGAAGAAATGAGACGTCGTGGCGGCGATGGCGGAGAATACGGTGCAACTACCGGACGGCCAAGACGTATGGGCTGGTTTGATGTAGTGGCAAGTAAATATGGCTGCCGTATACAGGGAACTACAGATGTGGCATTTACCGTATTAGATGTACTGGGATATCTGGAAGAGATTCCGGTATGTGTGGGATATGAACTGGAAGGAGAAATCACTACAGAATTCCCAACTACTGCAAAGCTGGGAAAGGCAAAGCCGGTATTAGAGGTACTGCCGGGCTGGAAATGTGATATTCGCGGAATTAAGAAATACGAAGATTTACCGGAGAATTGCCGGAAGTATGTTGAATTTATAGAGGAAAAGATTGGATTCCCAATCACCATGATTTCCAATGGTCCGGGAAGAGAAGAGATTATTTACCGCTAAGAGGAAAGGGGATTACCGATGATAAAGAACATTGTATTTGATGTAGGCAAGGTGTTGGTAGATTTTAACTGGGAGGATGTGTTTACGGAACTGGGATTTACAGGGGAAAAGTACCATAAGGTGGCACAGGCAACGGTACTATCCGGTTTATGGGATGAGTTTGACAGAGGAACTATGACGGAAGAAGAGATTCTGGCGGGCTTTCTAAAGAATGCTCCCGAATGTCAAAAAGAGATTCAGTTATTTTGGGAGAATCTTTCAAAAACCATAAAGCGGTATGACTATTCTATGGAATGGATTGAAAGCCTCAAGGAAAAAGGGTATGGTATCTATATTTTATCCAATTACCCGGAACGGCTGTATCAGCTTACATTGGAAGAACTGGCATTTGTGGAACTGGCAGATGGGGGGATTTTTTCTTATCAGATAAAGCATTTAAAACCGGAGCCGGAAATCTATCAGACATTGTTTGAAAAATATAATTTGAAACCGGAAGAATGTGTATTTCTGGATGATAAAGAGAACAATGTAGTTGCTGCCCGTGAGCTTGGAATGAATGCAATTCAGTTTAAGAATAAGGAACAGGCAGAGCAGGAAATGAAAATGCTGGGTATGCAGTAGGGAAATAATTGGAGTAAATATACAGGGTCGGTAACACGCAGGAACAAATGCGGTTATCGGCCTTTTTTTTGATTGCATCCTGTGGATGTTTAAGATATTTTCATAAAATATCATTATTAAAAAACCAGAACAATGATATCTTTGTCAAGTTGTGCAAAAAATCAAAAATAGAGTAAGAGGCGGTACATATTTTTCTTAAAGTACTGGAATAGGTAAAATAGGAGGGGAAGAAAATGATACGGGATTTTACAGCCGGTACCGTAACCCAGCTGCAGCGGATGGTAAAGGAAAACCACGAAAAGTCATATTTGTGGAATATAGAGGATGCCATTAATGACTTCCGCCAGCCGGAACTGGAGATAGCGGATTATATTAACGATATTGTATCCTATCAGCAGACGATGTTTGATAAACACGATATGTCAGAAAAAAAGTTTGATCAGATTCTGAAAGACGTACAACGTGTGGATCAATATTATGGGAAACAGCTGGCTCTTATGGAAAAGAAACTGGAAGGATATCACAAGAAGGTAAAAGCAGTAAGCAAGATGCTCCAGCCGGACAAGCTGGCCATGAACCATAAGGAATACTTCCAAAGTATGCGGGAAATTAACAAACAGTATAAGAGTTTAAAGAAAACCTTAAAATACCAATCGGAAGAGGTGCAGCTTGAACTCTGGCTGTCCACTGATTACAAGCTGACAGAACAGGAGATGGAAGAGGCCCAGTCCATGCTGGATGAGTATTTTGCACCGGGAACAGCGGCGCAGAAACTTAGGGATAACAATAATGCCAATATGGCAATGGTGATACGTAATCAGATGACAGATAAGGAAAGCCAGAAATATCAGTTGATGGCAGCGTTGTCCAATAAAACAAGTACATGGAACTCAT
>CAZUKR010000118.1:0-8204 GCA_964620885.1 uncultured Eubacterium sp. | reverse complement strand
CAGAAGGTATTATTATCCGTATGAAGGTAGATGGAATTTCTGTACTTGGACGTGTTACCTCCGGAGTAAAATTGATGAATCTGGCAGATGATGTTACGGTTGCAAGTATTGCAAAGGTAAGAGAAGACCAATCTTTATTGGAAAATACAGATGAATCAGAGCTGGTTTCTGAAGAAGAGGAAGCCGTAAGTTCAGCTGCCGCAGCAGAAGCAGCGAAAAAAGTTTCTGGAGCAAATTCTGAAACAGACGAAGAATTGATTGAGGAACTGTTAGAAAGAGCAGAAGAGGATTCTGAAGAAGAGTAATATTTACAAAATGTTTACAAAATATCGTAGTTTTCCCCCTGCCTATTCAGTATAATGAATAGGCAGGGGGAATTTTTATGAAAAAGATTTTAGTAATAGAAGATGAAGCAGCAATCAACGATTTAATCTGTATGAACTTAGAAATTACCGGATATGAGGCAGTTCCCTTTTTTGATGGAGAAGAGTTCAGTTGTCATTTAAAAAAAGAAGATAACTATGATTTAGCAATTTTAGATATTATGCTTCCTGGGAAGGATGGGTTTGTGCTGCTGGAAGAATTAAAAGAGCATCAGATACCTGTTATTTATTTGACCGCAAAAGGAGATTTGCCAAGTAAAGTAAAAGGACTACGCAGCGGAGCAGAGGATTATATTGTAAAACCATTTGAGATGCTGGAACTTTTAATCCGCATAGATAAGGTATTAAATCGTTTTGAAAAGGAAGAAGATGGAGAAATCCATATTAAAAATATAGTAGTCAATGAAAAGAAACGAACCGTTTACAAAGATGAGAAAGAAATATATCTGCAGCCTATGGAATTTAACTGTCTGTTAACATTCTGGAAATATAGAAATAGAGTAATTACCAGAGAACAGATGATTAATATTCTTTGGGGGGTGGATTTTGAAGGAGAAACCAGAACCGTAGATGTTCATGTAGGAAATTTACGAAAAAAGCTGGATTTTTCCGATGTAATTATCACAGTACCCCGGATCGGATACAGGATGGAGGTTTAAAATGGATATGATAAAAAAGATTGCAGTCACTGCGTCAACCATGTTGTTTGTGTTGGCGCAGATTTTTTCATTCTATGTCATTACTACCAGCAGGCAGGAGAAAATTGAACTTGCAGAGCAGGCAGAAAAACAAAGTTTCCAAAGGGCAATCTCAGAATTTGGAAAAAACTATCAAAATTTAAAATATGATAAATCTTTAAGTGATTATGTTATTGTCCAGTGTTTCCGTAATAGCATGATAGAAGACTCTGCACTTTATAAAGAGGGTAAGGAGTTATTTAATAACAGTTCCTATGAATTTAGTTTGATTACAGAAAAAAAACAAAAAAGAGAATTAGATAATGTGAACTGTATAAAGAAAAAAGTAAAAGGTTCTCATTTGCTGATATATTACTACTTTTCAAAAATAGAAGAGCAGGAGTATGTATTATTTCATGCTATGGATATTACCCATATCTATGACAGCAGTTTTAGGCTGGCAATAAAAGAAGTTCTAATATCTATTCTAATATCCATAGGTATGGCAAGAATTCTTGTTTTTTTAATTCAAAAAATTACAAAACCACTTCATGCAATAAATGAGACTCAGAGACAGTTAATTGGAAGTATGTCTCATGAATTAAAGACACCTTTAACTGCTATCAAAGGATATTCCGAAACTCTTTTGCATGTAAAATTGTCTCAGGAACAGGAGCAGAAGGCGTTGCATTATATTAATACAGAAAGCGCAAGATTATCCAGGCTTTCAGAAAAAATGATGGAGTTAACAGAGTTATACGAACCGGAATGTAAGATTCAAATGCAGAAGGTTCGTTTGGAAAAACTCTTTACAGATGTAGAAAATAGTGTAAGACACCGGTTAGAAGAAAAAGAAATAAGGCTGGTATGGGAAGGAAACATAGAAGAAATTTATATGAATCTGGACAGGGATTTAATGGTCAGCTTCCTTATAAATCTGATTAACAACAGTATTCTAGCATCCTTGCCCCAATCAAGTATTTTCCTTGGTGGAAATGAAACATCTGTCTGGGTAAGGGATGAAGGATGTGGAATAGATAAGGCAGAAGTGGATAAAGTTAAAAAAGCATTTTACAGAGTGGATAAGTCTCGTTCCAGAAAAAGCGGAAATATGGGACTTGGACTTGCCTTATGTGACCAGATTGCCAAAATACATCATGCCCATATGGAGATTGAGAGTAAGCCAGGGGAGGGAACTAAGGTAACCTTCGTTTACGAATCCTTTACAAAGGGTTGAATACTTGCTAAAAAGAAAACTGTTATGATTTCAGATATAAAGAGAAGGCAGGAGGATATTATGAAGAAAAAATATTTATTAGCGGTTTGTCTTTGTATCACTTTTTTAGCAGGATGTGAAAAGACACCAGATGAGGTTATTGTAAAGGAAAAAGGTGCAGGGAATATATCCCAATATGAAAGCGGAGAAAAAACAAAAAGTCCTTTGAGTGAGGCACTGGGTATCCCTGAACATTTAAAAAAAGAATCTTCTTATCAGGATGGGGCATTGGTAATCGATACGGATGCAGACATTTATTTACCGGACACCAATTCTATAGATACAGTTTCTGTTTCGGCAAAGGAAGTTAATCAGAATATGATTGATACAGTAACGAAAGCTTTTTTTGAAGGAGATAAAATCTATCATGGGTACTCTTATCATGCTATGACAAAAGATGATATACAAGATAGAATCATGCGATTAAAAAAGTATAAGGCAGAAGGAAATATGGACCCTTATAATTATGGAAAGGATGAAGAAGGAAATTCAATTTTTATAATAGATGAACGTATAGAAAGTTTAGAGGAACTTTATAAAACAGCGCCAGATAAAATAGAAAAAAAAGAGGTGCTGCCTTCCTTTGGTTTGCCATACTTTGATGGTGAAAAAGAAGTAATGGATGAAAATCATTTTGATGGCACTGTAGAAACAAAAGATGGAGTTTATAGTTATTTTATTACAAGTATGGAACCAATGACAAAGGATATCGTGTTTAAAATCAGCAAAAAACAAGATCGGGATGATTTAGATCCGATGGAATTTTCTTCATGGACGGAAGGAGCATATTTTAGAAGTGAAGAGAGTGAAAGTTATATCTCAGAAGAAGTTATGAAAAAACTTGCTGCTGTTTCCTATGAGGAAGCAGAAAAACTTGCAAAGGAAAGTGTAGATAAACTAGGATGGGATTTAGAAATCTATGGATGGGATTATGCTCTCTTTTCCCATGGGGAGCAGGGAGTAAAGGAAGAAACATGTCTGGACGGAGGTTATAAATTCTTTTTTACCAGAAAGGTAAATAATATTCCAATCACTTATACAGCATCTTATGGAGGTAGTATAGAAGATATGGAATCTACCACAGTTCCATGGGGATATGAAGTATGCACTGTAATTGTGGGAGATGATGGCGTTCAGGAAGTTGAAATTATGAATCCTTATGATATAGGAGAAACACAGACAGAAAATGCAAAACTGATGGATTTTGACAGTATTGTTAAAATTTATGAGCAGATGATGGAAGTATCCAATGCAGATATTACACAATATGAAAAACAGAGAACCTATCATGTTAAAAGAATAACCCTGGGCTACAGCAGAATATACGACCCCAATGCAGATAACACCAGTGGTTTATTAGTACCTGTATGGGACTTTTTCGGAGGATTTGATATAGAAGCAGATGATTACAGTCAAAAAGATTCCGGAACTTATTCTACAGAGAGTTTTATGACCATTAATGCCATAGATGGAACCATAATTGATCGTGGATTAGGATATTAGAAGGAAAAAATATGAAACAGATAATGGCAGTCGTACGTTGGAATTTTCTGGGGTTTTTAAAAAACCCCAGAATTATTATTACATTTTTATTTTCCTTTATTCTGTGCTTTTTTTTAAGCAATAATGCCATGGAGGTAGCAGAATATTTTGATTCTCCCATGCAGGCAGCAGAGCCTTTTATATGGACCTTTGGAGATTCTGTATCTATTCTGTTGTGTTCCCTGCTCTTAATTCTACTGTTTATTGATTTACCGAAACTAAGTCCCTTTACTCCTTATATGCTGGTGCGTATGAATAAGGGCAGGTGGCTTTTTGCACAGTTTATTTATATTTTTCTGGTAACGGTGCTTTATATGGGATATGTGCTCCTTGTGACCAGTGTTTTATGTATGAAGAAAACGTTTGTAGGAAATATCTGGAGCAAGACGGCGGCGCTTTTGGCATATTCCAAAATGGGAAAGGATTTATCGGTACCTTCTACCATAAAAGTGATGGAAAGTACAAGCCCTTATGAATGCATGTTTCAGATTATATTATTGTTAATCTGCTATGCATTAACGTTAAGTTTTCTCATGCTGTACTTTCAAATGAAGAAAGGAAAAAAAGCGGCCATTGGAGCAGGTCTTTGTTATAGTCTGTTTGGATTTTTATTGGATCCTCAGATACTGGCAAAAATATTGCAAAAAGAAGAATACGAGATGTATCAGGTTAGAAGGGTAATCGGCTGGATCAGCCCCCTAAACCATGCTACTTATGGAATGCATGACTTTGGATACGATACCCTTCCTACTATTTTACAATCATGTCTTTTGTTTATGATTCTGCTGCTGTTTTTATCATACATTTCCTTTCGCACTCTGAAAAAATATAACTTCAGTTCTTTTACAGGAGCATAGATTATGAAAGAATTATTACAGGAAAAAGGATTGTGGGTTGCAGTTGTAATAACCATGGCAGGAATGATAGCAGGAATTCCTTTTTATGATATAAAGCCCCCATTGGAATCTGGAAGCTTTTTGAAGTTTTTTGAGACTGCATTAAAAACCCAGATTATTTTATTTCTTATACCTATTACATCGGTGCTTTCTATGGGAGCTGTATATGTAAGAGAATCAACGGGAGGATTTTTAAAGCTGTATATTACGAGAATCAGCCGCATGGAATATATCAGACGAAAAACAATGCAGATTTATGGCAGTGGATTTATGGTATTTTTTGGTGCAGGTTTTTTAACACTTATATTGTGTTTTATGTTTCTATATCCCATGGAATTAAAAGGAAACATATCACCGGAACATATTATTAATGTGATGAAGATATTGCTTCGTATTTCATGTATTGGGGGAATAATGGCAGGAGTTTCAGGAATTTTTGCAGCATTATTTCGAAATTACTATATGGCATATGGACTGCCTTTTGTCTGCTATTATATGTTGATTATTTTAAAAGAACGTTATCTGCCGGATATGTATTGTATGTATCCGGCAGAATGGATAAAATGCCAGCAGGATTGGGGCACAGATGGAAATGGAATATGGGTGTTTCTTCTGACATTTTCGATAATTACAATACTTTTGAATGGGTTAATCTTATATCACCGGTTAAGGGAAATTTAAGGCTAGAAAGGAGTTCCATGAAACCTTATATTGAAATAGAACACGTTACTAAAAAATTTGGAGAAGATACTATCTTATCAGATATTAATATGACAATGGAGCAGGGAAAAGTTTATGGGTTTTCCGGCAATAATGGTTCTGGAAAAACAGTGCTGATGAAATGTATCTGCGGTTTTCTTCCAGTGACAGAAGGAGTAATAAGGGTAAATGGAAAAGCCATAGGAACAGAAATTGATTTTCCCGAAAGTATGGGGGTAATTATTGAAACCCCAGGATTTCTGACAAATATTACAGGAAGAAAAAATTTAGAAATACTAGCAGATTTAAGAAAACGGATTTCAAAAGAAGAAGTGCGGGAATCCATAAAAAAGGTGGGGTTAGATCCGGATTTAAAAAAGGCAGTATCAAAATATTCCCTTGGTATGCGCCAGCGCCTGGGAATAGCTCAGGCAATTATGGAAGACCCGGAATTTTTGATTTTAGATGAACCCTTTAATGGGTTAGATAAGCATGGGGTATCTGATATGCGGAAACTTTTACTGGAACTCAAAGAGCAGGAAAAAACAATTATTCTTGCCAGCCATAACAGTGAAGATATCAGAATTTTATGCGATCAGGTTTACGAAATGGACGGAGGAAGGATGCGGAAACTATGAGAAAAAGAGCAGTATGGATAGGGTTAATTCTGTTATTATTGGTACTCAGTCCCATGCAGACCATGGCGGAAGGCGGCATTACCATAGATACAGCAAAAAAATATGAAGGAATGGATGCATCCTTTTCCAAAGGATATGAACCAACGATAGAAGGAAACACCATGTATCTTGTAATTCCCTTTATTGCAGAGAAAGAAATTCAAAATAACAGGATTACAGTTGGAGTAGAATTTGAAAAAGAAGAAAACAGTCCTTTTTATTTTCAGAATTACAAGAAAAAGGTAAAAAGAACAGAAGATGGTATCTATTTATATCAGTGTAAAATTAAGTTAAAGGAAGAACGTATCAGTGGACAATATCCTCTGACCTTATCTGTTCAGGCAAAGGATTCACAAGGAACTTTAAATCAGAAATTTACCATTTATGTAGAAATTACTTCCGACAAGAAAGAGGTAGAAGAAAATCAGATAGAAGATATTCCGGAACAGCAAATGATACCGGAGGAGCCGGTAGTTCCGGAAATATCCAATAGCCTGGAACAGGAACCGGAAAAAAGCCATCAGCCCAGAGTGATGGTTGACAGCAACAGTTTACAGGGCGGCTCTGTGGAAGCAGGCAGCAGTAATACATGGAATATAACAGCAAAAAACTGCAGCAGCAAACAATCAATAGAAAATATAAAGGTTACACTGCTTTGTGAAAATAAAGATGTTTCATTTGAGAAAAATGCATGGTACTTTGAAAAAATAGGTACAGGGGGAAAAATGGATTTATCCCAGAATATTTCTGTGGGGAAGAAAGCTCCAGCGGAACCTGTTTCTGTGCAGCTTCAATTTGAGTATGAAGATAGTAAAGGAAATAGTTATACATCTGCTGAAACAGTGAATATATCTATAAATCAGCCTCAGCAGGCAGATATCATAAATCTGTCCTTTCCGGAAAGTGTCTATGCTTCAGATAGCAGTTCCCTTACATTTCAGATTCAAAATACGGGACTTGCAGTAATATATAATGCTAAAGTACGTCTGGAGGGAAAAGGGTTATTTCCGGATAAGGAACTATTTATTGGAAATGTAGAGGCGGGAGCAGCCATAGATGGTGAAATACCAGTGTTTGCCGGTACTCTGGATATGGATGAAGTGTCCGAAAAGGAAGGAAACAAATATGGAGAAACCTCCGGTACAGTAATTTTTTCCTATGAAAATGAAAAAGGAGAAACAATAGAGCAGAAGAAAGAAATAAATACCCAGATAAAAAAGCCTCAAATGGTGGAATTAAAAGTGGAAAAAGATAAGCCTCAGACAAATCAATGGTGGATAACTATTGTATTTGGAATCATAGTGGTTTTGATTCTGATTGTAATCTGGCTTTATCTTAGAATGAAGCATTTTAAGAAAAGGGTGGAATTCCATGAAAAACCGTAATATTTATAAAAATATTGTAGTATGTGCCGGGGTATGCATTCTGATTATTATGTTGGTTCGTTTGGGAAAATCATGGAACAAAGAACAGAAATTATATGGATTTACCATAACAACAGAATCTGAAATAACAGAAGAAACAACAGCCCAATTTGAAAACATAACCGGCATTTATCGATTTGAACCAGCGGCATCAATGGCTGTTACCATAGAACTGGAAGGCTACACAATGGAGACAGAACTAAAAGTAGTTGACTGGGAGCAGTATCCTTTGAAATATAAAAATGCTCAGGAGAAAATTTTACTGGGAAGTACCCCAACATTATTTTTTGGAATAGAAACCTTTCAGGGATTCACAGATCAACATGGAAACAGCCCGGGAAAAAGTCAGATCAACAAATGGAAGAAAAATTATGTTACGTTATCCCCAACCATTACAGATAAAAATGGAAGAGTAAAGAAGGCGAAGATTTCTGCCCTTTTAGAAGACCCTGGAAATTCTGTATGTATAGATAAAAAACAGATGAAAGAAATCTTTGGAAAATCATTGAATATCACAGGGGGATATATGGAAATATGGGGATATCGAAATGCCCAGAATGCAAAAGTGTTATTGGAGCAGGGAGGTTTTATAGTAGAAGAACCGGAAAAATAATAAATAATTGTATGGCA
>CAZUKR010000117.1:0-8208 GCA_964620885.1 uncultured Eubacterium sp. | reverse complement strand
GTATTATTTGTGCTATTTTAAAAATATTTCATCCCAGTAGAAAATGTGATATAATAAACCCAAAATTACTGACATTGACTAAAGGAGGAATACTTATGAAAACCTGGCAGAATGAAATTTCATTTCACCCAGTGAACCCCCTGACTGAAAAACTTTTTACGGAATCTTCTCTTTTTCTTGATATAGAAACCACGGGGTTTTCCCCTTCCCATACGAAAGTATACTTAATTGGCTGCGCTGTAAGAAAAGGGGATGTTATCTGTACTACACAATTTTTTTCGGAACAGCCCTCGGATGAAAAACTTATTCTGAATGCTTTTGCAACTCTCCTGAATCATTATGACACAGTTATTACCTTTAATGGTCTGGGTTTTGATCTCCCTTACCTTCAGAAGCGTTATCAATACCATAACCTTCCAGATCCCTTTGGTAATTTCCAGTTTCTTGATATTTTTAAGGCTATTTCAAAATATAAGCATATTCTGAAATTGGAAAATCTAAAACAAAAAACGATAGAACATTTTCTTGGTATTCACCGGGAAGATATGTATTCCGGCGGTGAATTGATTAATGTATATGATGATTATGTGAAAACGCCTACGGAGGAGGCTATGAACCTGCTTCGTCTTCATAACTATGAAGATATTACCGGCATGATAGATTTGCTCCCTGTGCTTTCTTATGTGCAGCTTTTCGAGGGCAGTTTTGAAGTTTTAGGTTTTGAAACATACTCTTATGAAGAATATGAAGGTACTCACTCTCTTGAGCTTCATCTTACCTTAAAGACCAGTTTTCCTCTTCCCAAACGTTTTTCTTTTGGATTCCAGGACTTCTATCTTACCGGGGTTCAGAATCAGGTTAAGCTTAAGGTAAAGATATACCAAGGGGAGTTAAAGTATTTTTATTCCAACTATAAGGATTATTATTACCTACCGGAAGAAGATATTGCTGTACATAAAAGCGTTGCCTTTTATGTGGATAAAGATTATCGTACCCGGGCGAAAGCCGCTACCTGCTATAGCAAGAAAACCGGCCGTTTCCTTCCACAGTATTCAGAAATTTTCGAACCTTACTTTAAGCTGGAATATCATGATAAAGTTTTATATTTTGAAATGACAGAAGATTTTACAGAATCATTGGAAGCACAAAAAAAATATTGCATTCATATTTTAAAATACCTTCTACAGGCCAAAATCAAATAGACAAAAGGGACATGGCATCCAGTTCAGGATGCATGTCCCTTTTATAAATCTTTTATTTAAGATATTATGCCTTTTCAAAGAAAAACGACTGTTTTCTCTGATAATTTAATTCTCTGTAATTCATAATCTGCTCTGTGCTTCCGATAAAAAGCACTCCGTCTTTGCTGAGAGCCGTGTTAAACTTCTTATAAATTTCTTCTTTGGCTTCCTCAGTGAAATAAATCAGTACATTTCTGCACACAATCAGGTTACACCCACTGGGATAAGAATCTTTCAAAAGATTATGTTGTTTAAATTCCACCTGACGTTTTATCTCATCAGAAATCTGATAGGACTTACCAATCTGTTTAAAATATTTTTTCTTAAACTCTTCTGGTACAGAAGCAATACTTTTTTCATTATACAGTCCCATACGGGCTTTATCCAGTATCTGCTTGTCAATATCCGTAGCAATTATCTTAATCTGATTTATTGGCATATGCTTAGATAATGCCATGACTAAGGAATACGGTTCATCTCCGGTAGAGCAAGCTGCGCTCCAAATTTTTATGTTTCTTCCAAATTTTTTAACCAGAGAGGGAAATACTTCTTTGTCCAGTATCACCCACTGTTCAGGATTACGGTAGAATTCAGAAACATTAATTGTAAGAAAGCTTACAAACTGTTCAAATTTTTCCTTATCTTTCTTAATTAATGTTACATAATCTCTATAATTATCAATACCGTTTTTGGTAATCAGCGTATCTATTCTACGCTTCATCTGCTTCTCTTTATAAGCATTCAAATCAATTTTTGTCAATACAAAAATCTCTTTCTTGAAGTCTTCATATCCGGTAAACATAATCTTCCTCTATTCTTCTACATCCTCTTCCGGATCTAGTAATGCTTTTACACTTAAGCTGATTTTCTTTTCTTCTTCGTTAAAATCAACGATTTTAGCCTCGATTTCCTGTCCCACACGCAGTACATCTGATGGTTTTTCTACATGTTCTTTTGAAATCTGTGAAACATGAAGTAATGCATCTACACCTGGTGCCAGTTCTACGAATGCACCGAAATCAGTCATTCTTGCTACAACTCCATTTATAATAGTTCCTACTGCATATTTAGATGCTGCATCTTTCCATGGGTTTTCATCTTCGAACTTCATGCTTAATGCAATTTTATTTTCGTTGATATCTTTGATGAATATTTTTACAACGTCACCATTCTTGAATACTTTCTTTGGATTTTCCACTCTGCCCCAAGACATTTCGGAAATATGAAGTAAGCCGTCAGCTCCGCCCAAATCGATAAATGCACCAAAATCAGTAACGTTTTTAACAGTTCCTTCCATAACGTCACCAACTTTAATCTTAGCAAATAATTCTTTCTGTAACTCTGCTTTTTTCGCAACCAGTAACTGTTTTCTGTCACCGATAATTCTTCTTCTACGAGGGTTGAATTCTGTGATTACAAATTCAATTTCCTGATCTTTGTATTTGCTCAAATCCTTTTCGTATGTATCGGATACTAAGCTTGCAGGGATAAATATCCTTGCTTCATCAATTACAACACTTAATCCGCCATCTAATACCTGTGCTACTTTTGCATTCAGAACTTCCTGGCTGTTAAATGCTTCTTCCAGTCTCTTACTTCCTTTTTCAGCTGCAAGACGTTTATAAGTCAACAGTACCTGGCCTTCGCCATCGTTTACTTTTAACACTTTCGCTTCCATGGTATCTCCAACAGATACAACAGTGGTTAAGTCAACATTTGGTTCATTTGTATATTCATTACGGGTGATGATTCCATCGGACTTGTAACCAATATTCAAGATGATCTCGTCTGGTTTCACATCAATAACGGTACCGTCGACTACCTCTCCATTTCTTATTGTTTTAAATGATTCTTCCAACATTTGTTCAAAACTCATTTCTGACATTTTTTTGAACCTCCTCAATAATTTTGTTTGGGGTAGAAGCCCCTGCGGTAATACCTAAGCTATTAATGGACTGCAATTTAGACAAATCCAAATCCTCCAGTGTCTGTATATAGCAAGTATTTTCACATTCTTTTTTGCATATTTCAAATAACTTTTGCGTATTGGAACTGTTCTTTCCTCCAATAACAATCATTGCATCTACTTGTCCGGCAATTTCTTTGGCTTCCGCCTGCCGTTCCTGCGTTGCATTGCAAATCGTATTTAATACAATTATATCATAACCTTTTTCAGTAATAATTTCAACTAATTCTTTAAATTTCTTGTTGTTAAATGTCGTTTGGGAAACAATACATATTTTTTTTTGTTTTTCAAGGCTGAATTTTTCCGCTTCTTCTCTGGTGGAAATCACCGTTGTTTCTTCCGGTTTGCTGCTCCAACCCTTAATCCCCTGTACTTCCGGATGGGTACTGTTCCCTATAATAACAACATGATAATCTTCCTTACTGTACTTTTCTACCAAACGGTGAATCTTTAATACAAATGGACAGGTTGCATCTACATACCTTATCTTCTCTTGTTCCAGCAAATCATATACATCTTTTCCTATCCCATGAGAACGTAAAATTACAGTTCCATCTTTGCAATTTTCCAAATCTTCTCTGCGATCAATTACTTTGACACCTTTTTGGGCAAGATCATTTACCACTTCTTCATTATGAATAATGGGACCATAGGTATATATTCTGCCATTGCCTTCTTCCACCTGTTGGTAAACCATATCCACAGCACGTTCCACGCCAAAACAAAATCCAGCACTTTTTGCAAGTATTACTTCCATATCTTATTTCCCCGTTTACTTTGTTTTCTGAGCCTGAGCTACCAGTTGTTGAATGGTTGTTACTACTTCTTCAATTGTCATATCGGAACTATCTACTAACACTGCGTCCTGGGCTCTTTTTAACGGTGCAATTTCACGATTCATATCCCGGTAATCTCTTTCTCTGATATCGGCGCAGATTTCTTCCAGCTTACACTCCTGTCCTTTTTCCTGCAGTTCCGCAAATCGTCTCTGCCCACGGGTTTCCACACTTGCCGTCAGATAGATTTTGACCTGTGCTTCTGGAAGCACACAGGTTCCGATATCCCTGCCATCCATAATTACGTCTTGTATGGAGGCAAGCTGACGCTGCAATTCTAACAGTTTACTCCGCACTTTTTCATATACGCTGATGGCAGAAGCTGTATTTCCCACTTCTTCTGTTCGTATAAACTCGTTTACATTTTCTCCATTCAACAGAACCTGCTGTTCGTCATTTTCGTAGGAAATTGATACCTTTATCTGCTCGCAGGCTGCGGATACTGCTCCTTCATCCTCTATGCAAACACCATTTCGGATGCAGTACAAAGCCATTGCCCGAAACATTGCGCCTGTATCTACATAAACATATGATAATTCTTTTGCCACCTTTTTAGCAATGGTACTCTTTCCTGCTCCTGCTGGTCCATCAATTGCAATATTAAAAGCCATATTGTTGTTCTCCTTTTATTCTTTATCATAACACTACTGGATGCTGTCTCCAGCCAAGTATCCGGTAGACCATGCAATCTGAAGGTTAAACCCTCCGGTAAGTGCATCCAAATCAAGAACCTCACCTGCAAAATAAAGTTTTTTTACTATTTTGGATTCCATGGTAGAGGGATTCACTTCTTTGACACAGATTCCCCCTCTCGTAATAATTGCTTCATTAAAATCCCGTAATCTGGAGAGTGTCAGCGGGAATGCTTTTATCAATTCTATAAAGTGCAGTCGTTCCTCTCTGGTAATTTCATTCACCTTTTTTTCCGGCGAAATTCCGCTTATTTGAATCATAACCGGTGTTAGCTTTGCGGGAAAGAGCTTTTGTACCGCATTCTTAAACTGCCGGTTCTGATTTTCTTCAAAATCCCGTAAAATACGCTTGTCCAACTGCTCTGCATTTAATGCAGGCTTTAAATCTATTGTCATTTCCAATGGCATCTTATCTGCGTAATCATTTATTACACTGCTGGCACTCAGGAATAAGGGACCGCTGACTCCGTAATGGGTAAAAAGCATTTCGCCAAATTCCTCATATAATGCCTTTTTGTTTTTCCTTATCTTCACAGAAACATTCTTTAAAGATAATCCCTGCAACTCTTTTATCCAGGATTCTTTTACTTCAAAAGGTACCAACGCTGGTTTTAATTCTGTAACTTTATGTCCTGCTTCTTTGGCAAAACGATAGCCGTCTCCGGTGGAACCAGTCGTCACATAAGAACAACCTCCTGTTGCGACAATAACATAATCTCCTGGCTGAAAACTGCCGTCTGCAAGATGTACACCTGTTACTGTTCCCGATTCACAGACAATCTTTTTCACTTCTGTATGAAGATGTACTTCCACACCTTGCTGCTTCATAATCCTTTGCAGTAAAGCGATAACATCAGAAGAATGATCTGACTGTGGAAAGACTCTTTCGCCTCGCTCTGTTTTTATGGGGAGTCCGTTGCTCTCAAAAAAATCCATCACCTGATAATTACTACAGGTATAAAAAGCACTGTATAAAAATTTGCTGTTTCTCATTACATTCTGAAACAGCTCCTCTGTATCACAGGCATTTGTAATATTGCATCTTCCTTTTCCTGTAATATATATTTTCTTCCCAAGCTTTTCATTTTTTTCCAGTATCAATACCTGATGTCCTTTTTTTGCTGCCTGAATCGCTGCAAACATCCCTGCTGCTCCGCCGCCTATTATAATCACTTTACTCATTTTTTTCACCTAATCTTGCATAGCGCATTTTTATGGAATCATCGATAAAATCTATTTCATCACTTCCATCTACCTGATACTCTTCCCATATATTTTCCAACATTTCAATGGTTTCTACTACTTCACCCTGTTTTTTCATACACAATGCCATAATCAGGGCGTTAATGACACTTAATGGTGCCACCAGAGAATCTACAATAGACGCCATATCACTCTTGGCAATCAGATTACAGGAGGAGTACAGATTCATCGGTGAATGCACACTGTCTGTAATTGTAACTACCTTAGCACTGCGGTTATTGGCAAATTCTAATGCCTTCAATGTCCGCATAGAATAACGCGGGAAACTAATTCCTATAATGGCATCTTCCTTTTGGATTCTTACCATCTGTTCAAATATTTCACTGGAACTGCTGGTATGAAGCAAATGTACGTTGTCAAACATCAGATTCAAATAGAAAGAAAAGAATTCCGCCAGAGGGGCACAGCTTCGTATTCCTATAACATATATATTATTTGCATTTAAAATGGTATCTACCGCCATGTCAAATGCATTTTCATCGATAAACTCCAGCGTATCCCTAATTCGTTCTGCATCGGATTTCAAGACGGTTTCTAATATCTTTGACTGACTGATTCTTCCATAGGTGTCTTCCATACGCTGTACCGAATTCAGCTTATTCCGAACCAGTTCTTCCAATGCTCTCTGAAATTCAGGGTACCCTTTGTATCCCAGATGTGTTGCAAAACGAACTACTGTAGACTCACTTACACCAACTACTTCTCCAAGACGGGCTGCCGTAAGAAATACGGCTTTGTCATAATTATCGGTAATATATGCAGACAAAACTTTCTGTCCCTTGCTCAAATTCCCATAACGTTCATTAATTCGATTAATCAGGTCATTGGTATTCCCCACGTTTTTTGTCTCCATTTCCCCAAAATTCAGCGCTCCTGACATATTGCCAAGAGCGCCGTCACTTTTTTCATTATAACAAAAAGCCTGGTTTATCACAATAGTTTTTAATCAGCTACTACCTCTTTCATCTGTTCTGCAATCTGGTTCACTACTTCTTCTATCATTTCTGTCTGGGCTGCTATTTCTTCACTGCTGGCTGCAAGTGCGGAAGTGCGGGAATTGATATCCCCAAGATTTTTTATAAATGCTTCCGTTTCATATTCCATTTCATTCATTGCCGGCAATAATACATCACTCTGTTTTTTTCCTGTAACAACAGCGGTCTTTGTCTGTTTCGCCAATTCTCCTACCCGATTCGCAATTACGGCAAATCCTTTTCCAGCCTCTCCACTTCTGGCTGCCTCAATTCCTGCATTGAGGGCAAGCATACCTGTCTGGTTGGATATTTTAATAATGGCATCATTGATATTATCATATCCTCTTACTGCTCCTGTCACCTGTTCCATAGAATCTTTCAAAGAATCTGTAAACCCTGACATATCTCCTACAGCCTGAGCCATTTGGGTTGCATCTTCTGCAGAGTTTTGATTTCCAAAAGATAACTCTGTAATGGAGTTTCTTATTTGCTCAAACTCTTTCATGATTCCTTGATAGATTACTTCCTTACGTTCCTGTTTCAACTTTAAATCATTTGTCATATCCTCTATGAATTTCTGCTCTTCCAGAAGAGTTTCTTTCACAAAGTGCATACAGTTTTCCTTTCGGTTATACCCCATTATAACTGCGTGAGCCATTTTTTCACAAGTGTCATACCCGCAGGCACCGCAATCAATTATCTGCTTTTCTTTGGTATCTTTCCGCATTTCGTGAAACCCTTTCAACAGCTGTTCCTTGGTAAGCTGCTGTGGCTTCTGTTTCACAGGAGAATATGTACATAAAAAGTCTTCCAGTTTTAATCCTGAAAACTGCATATTGAAATTTTCCAGACGCTTATCATAATTGATTTCTTCGCCCCATGGACTCTTCTTATCATTCTTTCTTCCTTGAATTCGCTGATTATGAATTTCAAAAAGCACATCATCATTATCATCCATAATAGACTCTGTGGCCGTTCCATGGATACAGCCATTTGCACAGTTAAGGGCATCCACAAGGAACGGAAGCGTTTTTCCAGATTTTACCCGCTTTGCATATTCCTCCAAAAAGTGGTATGCATGTGCTTCTCCTTCTATTTGACGAATCATTACATTCTTTCCAAGGAAATGTTCCACATTTTCTTTTAATCCCCCTGGCTGCGGATAGAGACTACCCAGTCCATATTCCAGTTCATCTCCGCCATCATAAGCAGACAGGTTTACCCCTTTTAATTGTT
>CAZUKR010000116.1:0-8254 GCA_964620885.1 uncultured Eubacterium sp. | reverse complement strand
AGTGGTGGAAATATTGTAACTGGGGCTAGCCGTCGCGCTAGCGACTTGGTACAATTAATAATAAAAAAACAGGAGATAAACATGAAGATATATAAGAAACAGGAAAAAAGAGAACCTCATTCTTTGAAACGCCGGCTGCTG
Organism: uncultured Eubacterium sp.; assembly: GCA_964620885.1. Classification (GTDB taxonomy): domain Bacteria; phylum Bacillota; class Clostridia; order Lachnospirales; family Lachnospiraceae; genus Petralouisia. The sequence goes on along the minus strand of CAZUKR010000116.1, from coordinate 8,113 downwards.
TTGTTTATTATTTTATGCTGGGCAGTACCCATTATAGTAGTTTTCTGCTTTACTACCATGTCTTATCATGAAGGAATCATGAAAAAGACAGAAAAACTTATTGAAGATCAACTGATTAGTGCTGCTTCTCTTATTTCCATACGAATGGAAGATGTAATCAGCATTTGTCAAAGTTTATCTCATGAGAAAGCATGGGAGCGTGAATGGAAATATTATATGGGAGGAAAAACAGATAGGACTACTTACGTTACTAATATTTACAGAAGTATGAAAGGAAAGTTCTATCATGATGACCGCTTCCGGCTGTGTGCATATTATGAAATCGACGGTGAACAGCCTTTGTGCTATTCTTCCAGAGCCGGAATCAATCGGAGTGATTATATAAAAGAGGTGGATGAAAATGTAAAAAAGTGGATAGAAGGTGGTTTAGATTACACCCATGTGGAAATAATAAATGGCCGTCTGTTTATTATGCGAAATTTGTATAGTACCTCCGAATATAAATATTTTGGAACTTTAGTAGTGGAGCTAAACAAGGGAAAGATTTTAAAGGATATTCCGATAGAACAGCAGGAGGCAATGGTGGTCTGCATTGATAATCCCGAAGAATGCATTAATTATACTGCAGTATCTACAAATACTGGTCAGGAGAAACTTATAAAAAAAATGCTTGGAGAATATAGCGGATATTCCCGTGCGACCATAAAAAAAGAACGAAGTAACACGTATAATGCCTATCTGTATCAGAAGAAATTCGATAATTACCACATGGGAATTGTGTATCTGGCGGAGCGGCGGGAGATTTATTCCAGTCTTTACGAGCTTTATGAAATTGTAGCAATTATGCTGCTTTTATTTTTACCCCTTATGGCGTATGTAGCATATTTTTTGAAAAAGCAGATTCAGGAACCGGTAAAACGGATGACGGTTGCATCGCGAAAGATGGAAGAAGGAAATATTGGAGTGGTGGTAGAAGGAAGCATGCCCAATGCGGAATTTAATTACCTTATGGAAGCCTTTAACAGTATGTCCGCCCAGGTAAGAGAGTTATTCGACTATATCTATGATGAGAAACTGGCTCGAAAGGATGCGCAGATTCTGGCCCTTCAGGCCCAGATTAATCCGCATTTTTTGAATAATACACTGGAAATGATGAACTGGCAGGCTCGCATGAGCGGAGATGTGGTAGTTTCTAAGATGATAGAATCTCTGGGAACAGTTTTGGATTATCGGATGAACCGTGCCAGTGTAAAAGAGATTTATCTGGCAGATGAACTCCGGTGTACAGATGCATATTTCTATATTATGTCTATGCGGTTTGGACAGCGTCTTCAGGTAGAACGCAAGATTGATGAAGCACTGCTCTATATTAATGTTCCGCCGCTGATTTTACAGCCTCTTGTGGAAAATGCCATTGTACATGGTGTAGAATCCTCTATGAGCGGAAGCATTGGTGTTCATGTTTACCATGATGCAGATTATGTTTATTTAAAGGTAACAAATACAGGAAAGAAACTGAATGAAAAAGAACTGCAGCGGATTGCGTTTATTCTTTCGGGGGAAGCAGGGAAGATTCCGGAAGGAAGAGGAAAACATACATCTATTGGGATACGAAATGTGAATGAGCGTATCAAGCTGGTATATGGAGAAGAATATGGACTTTCTATTACGCAGCAAGAGGATGGGGTGACAGTTTCTACTATAAATATTCCCTATGAGAGTAAGGCCGATGACAATATAAAAGAGTTAAAGGAAGAAGAACGTCAGAATAAAGAACGAACGAATGAAAATGGAAAATGAATTGAAAAATATTCATAAAAACCGTAAGGATATGTAACGCAAAGATAGAGCAGGGCAGGATGTTTCCCCTAATGGGAAGGTCCTGCCCTGAACAAATTTAGCCAAGGAAACGAACAAAATCAAGGGGGTTTTATTTAACATAGCAAGAATAAACAAATAATGTCAATTCAGTCTAATGCTTTTTGTGTAAGTTGTACTTATAATATGGGTATAGTAAATAAAAAGTTTACTAAGTTAGAAAAAGGAGGATTTCTACTATGAAAAACAAAGTTTTATCAGTACTGTTGGTATCTGCATTAGCAGTAAGTATGCTGGCTGGATGCGGTGACGACAAGAAAACAAGCAAAGACTCTGACAAGAAGACAGAGGACGATGCAAACAAAGGGGATGCTGACGCAGACGCGGATGAGAAGGGTGATGTCACAATAAAGACCGTGTCCATGTTTGGTGGTACTGACCCGAACGTAGAAGCATATGAAGGAATTATCAAACAGTTTCAGAAGGATTATCCTTACATCACAGTTGAAGATAACTCCCAGACATCTGATCAGGACTGGAAAGCAACCGTTGCAGCAGACTTTGCAGTTGGAAATGAACCAGACGTAATTCAGTACTTTACTGATGCAACAGCAAACACTGTTTTAGCAACAGACAAATTTGTTAGCTTAGAAGATATTCAGGCAGAATATCCAGATTATGGAAAAGGTCTTACAGACGTAGCATTAAAAGCAACAGCAAATCCAGATGGAGTGAACAGAACGGTTCCTACCACAGGATATTGGGAAGGCTTATACTGTAACACAGACTTATTTGAAGAGTATAATTTAGAGCTTCCTACAGATTGGGATTCTTTAGTAACAGCAATTGAAACCTTTAAAGAAAACGGAATTATTCCAATTGCTTGTTCTTTAAACGCAGAACCTCACTACTGGGTTGAGTACTCAATGCTTTATGCAGCAGGTGTTGAAGAGTTCTTGAACGTGCCTGAGACAGCTCCAGAAACTTGGGTAAAAGGACTTGAAACATTTAAAACATTAAGAGATATGGGAGCATTCCCAGAAGATACTGACACTGTTGATAATGCATACGTAAGTCAGTTATTCAGAGATAAAAAAGCAGCTATGCAGTTGGATGGTTCTTGGGCTGCTGGTAATATTGAAAAAGCAGGAAATGGTGATACAACTGTTGTTATTCCATTCCCAGGATTAAAAGATCAGAAGGCAGAAGAAGGCACAATTATCAGTGGTATGTCCTCCGGATTCTACATTACTAAAAAAGCTTGGGATGATCCAGACAAGAGAGATGCAGCAGTTAAATTTGTAATGGCTCATACTTCTGAAGCTGGTATCCAGAAATACTGGGATGTTACAGGAAAAGTTCAGGTAGCTGCAATAGAGTTAGGTGCTCCAGAAGGATTAAGTAAATTAGGAGAGTCTGCTCGTGAATTGGTTCAGTCAGCAAAAGTAGCAGTATTACCAACTGACGCAAGACTTGGAACAGATCCATACAGTGTAATCATTTCTAATATATCACAGATTTCTGTAGGTTCTGCATCTGCAGAAGACACACTTAACGAAGCATTATCTTTATACAAAGAATTAAATGCAGAATAATTAAGTAAGATAGAAGAATGATAATTAAACAGAGGGGACTTAACCGCTCCCTCTGTTTTTTACGCAAAAAAAGCGAAAAAGAAAGGTGGAAGAAAGATGTTATACAAGAAAAAATGGCCCTTACTTATATTTGTGATACCGGGACTCGCGTTTATGCTACTCTTTCTTTACGTACCGTTTATAGAAAATATTAAAAACAGTTTTTATAACATGACGGCAATTATTGAAATGCCGGGCACAAAATGGAAATTTATTGGCATAGAAAACTACAGAAAATTATTTTCAGATCCTATGGTAGGAGTATCAATCTGGAACTCTTTTAAAATGATGGTTTTAACAGTTGTTTTTGAAGTGGGTATTGCATTTGTATTAGCGGTTCTGGTTTCGAACATAAAAAAATTCCAGCAGGTATTCCGTACAGTATTTTTCTTTCCGGTAGTTATATCTGCAACTGCAATTGGTTTGTTGTTTAAACTATTTTATAATTATAATGGCGGTATGTTGAATCAGATTCTGGAAGTTTTTGGGAGAGGCCCGGTAAACTGGCTGGGACCGGACACAGCATTTGCAATGATTGTGGTTCCGACAATCTGGAGCTACATAGGATTTTACTTTGTAATACTATTAACGGGATTAAGTGATATTTCTGATGATATATACGAAGCAGCATCTATCGATGGGTGCAGTAAATTTAAACAGGTATTTTACATTACAATACCAATGGTGAAAACAGTATTTGCAACATGTGTAACACTTGCAGTAACAGGTGCACTGAAAGTATTCGACCTTCCTTGGGTTATGGTTCCAAATGGAGCACCACAGGGAACAACACATTTCCTTGGAACATATATGTATCAGCAAACCTTTGGTCTTGGAAATTATGACTATGGTTCCACTCTGTCGCTGCTGATTGTAATAATGGGTGTAGTAGTGGCACAGGTAGTTGGACTCATTACCAAAGAAAAGAAGGAGGCAGCGTGATGAAGCACAAAAATATAAAAACTGGAAAAATTATTGTGTATCTCCTGTTGGTTCTTTGGGCTGTTACTACGATTTTCCCCTTTGTATGGGTATTGCTCAACTCAGTAAAACCTTCAGCAGAAGTACTCTCCTCATCCTTTGCATTGCCAAAGGAATTCACCTGGGGAAATTATGAAACTGCATTTAACACCATGAATATTCTCTCTGCATATAAGAACAGTTTACTTATCTCTGGTACAGTAACCATTGGAGTTATGTTATTTTCTTCTATGATGTCATTTGCTCTGACCAGATATGAATTTAGAGGGAAGAAAATTGTGGAAGCATTACTGGCTGCCAGCTTAATGTTCCCAGTGTTCTCCACTATCATTCCAGTGTTTCGTATGATTGTATCCTGGAATCTGCTAAGTACCAACACAGCGGTTATTCTTCCGCAGATTGCCGGTAATCTAAGCTTTGCGACCATTGTAATGATTGGATTTATGAAGAGCATTCCAATTGAAATGGAAGAAGCAGCCTACATGGAAGGTGCAAACGTATTTAAAGTGTTTGTGAAAATTATTGTACCATTGTGTAAAGCATCTCTTTCCACAGTAGCAATTTTCAGTTTCATGTGGTCCTACAATGATTTGTTCGTACAGAAGGTTATGATCAGGGATCCAAAAGGTTTCCCAATCTCCAACTTACTGGAAAATATCAGTTCTCAGTATGGAACGGACTTTGGATTGATGGCTGCATCTGTAACGATGATTGTATTACCAGTTATGATTGTATACATGTTCCTTCAAAAGAATATTGTCAAAGGATTGACAGCAGGAGCAGTTAAAGGCTAAAATAACCTTATAGAATGAGCCGAGGTGGTGCGCAATGTATAAGGTTATGATAATAGATGATGAACCAATAATAGTAGAAGGATTATCCAGAAGTATCCCGTGGGAGAAGTGGAATTGTCAGGTGATTGCTACGGCTAATGACGGAATGGAAGCAAAAGCCCTGATAGAAAAACACAAGCCCCACATGATATTTCTGGATATCTGTATGCCTGAGATGACCGGGCTGGAGTTGATAGCAGCTATGAAATCAGAATTTACGGATATAGAGATTAGTATTCTAACGGGGTACCGGGATTTTGATTATGCACAGCAGGCGATTCATCTGGGAGTTACAAGATTTCTTTTAAAACCGTCCAATATGGAAGAGTTGGAAGAAGCAATTGATGTAATGTGTATGAATTTGAAACACAAGAATATTCTTCCAGATTCGGATGGGGAAGAGAAAAAGGAAGAAGTTCAGGAACATGAGAGTACGGCAAGCAGCTTTATTGTTAAAAATGCATTGAAGTATATACAGGAAAACTATACGCAGAAACTTACGTTATCCGATGTAGCCGAGAAGACATATGTCAGTCAATGGCATCTAAGCAAACTTTTGAATCGTCATACAGAACAGAGTTTTTCTGAGATTCTGAATAATGTACGAATTGAAGAGGCTAAGAAGCTGTTGGAGGATCCCTCTCTGCGGATTGGAGACGTAGCTGATGCAGTAGGATTTATGGATATGGCACATTTCTCCAGAGTGTTTAAAAAACAGGTGGGGATATCTGCCAACGAGTATCGTAATCAGATACTAGGGAAGGGCTAAATGAAATTGGGCTTAAAATAGATTTTTATGAGGACAAGTCTTTTGTAGAGAGACTTGTCCTTTTTGTCTGGATGGATAAAAAAAGGATTATCGGAAAATTGAATTTCCCGATAATCCTTTTTAAAATGTTTAGGCCTTATAGACTTCGCGTAAAGTTAAGTCTGAGTTCAACAGAACGAAATCTGCAACTTTTCCAACTTCAAGGCTGCCATAGTCTTTGTCGATGCCAATGGAGCGGGCTGGATTGATAGTAGCACATTTCACTGCACTTGCCAGGGAAATACCCATGGAAACGGCAGTACGCATACAATCTGCAAGGTTGGTAACGGATCCTGCCAATGTACCATCAGCTAATGTAGCATTGTTTCCTTTTACAACAACGTCTTGTCCACCCAGTGCGTACATGCCATCCGGCATACCGGTTGCCATCATACTGTCACTAATCAGGACAATGCGGTCATCTGTAAACATAGAAAATGCAGTACGAACAGCAGATGGATGGATATGAACACCATCACAGATAATTTCTGCATAGCAGTTATCTGTATCAAATGCAGCTCCGATAACACCGGGAGCCCGATGAGTAAAGCCAGGCATTGCATTATACAAATGAGTTACATGATCAGCACCATTTTTAAAAGCGGCCATAGCTGTGTCATAGTCACTGGTCGTATGTCCAATCGATATTGAAATGTCCTTTAAGTCAGAAGATTTCACCTTTTTAATAAAATCCAGAGCACCCTCTGTTTCGGGAGCAATGGTTAAAAGCTTTGCAAGCCCGCCGGAAGCTTTCTGCCAGCCCTCCAACATTTCATAATTCGCACTCACAATATATTCCGGATTCTGAGCGCCACGTTTTTCATAGTTAACAAAAGGTCCTTCCAGGTTAATACCTACCAGACGTGACTGTGTAGTCTTTTCTCTTTGAGAAGCATACTTCTGTCCATTTTTACAAACATCAGTAATCACATCTTTGGCTAATGTCATAGAGGCTGGACAAATAGAAGTGATTCCCTGGCTTAATTCATATTCTGCCATGGTAGTAAGACCTTCTAAAGAAGCATCACAGAAATCGTGTCCCACACAACCGTGGAAATGAATATCAATTAATCCCGGAATAACATAGCAGCCATCTGCGTCAATAACGGTATCGCCTGTAGGATGGTCGGTAAAGCGGCCATTTTGTACATGCAGGGTTTCACGGATAAACCCCTGGTTTTCACGAAATACAAGTCCGTTTACAATTTTCATAGAAAAATACCCCCTTAAAGATTAAAGTGGACACTTGCTTAAAGCTGCTTCGTCTGCAATCAGAGTTACATTTGGATGCATCTGAAGAATAGAAGCTGGAACTTCAGGAACAACAGGGCCGAAGAAAGAATTATATACAGCATCTGCTTTGGCTTCGCCGCTGACAATAATTAAAATTTTCTTTGCCATCATAATGGACTGAATACCCATAGTATAAGCCTGAGTTGGAACATCTTCAATTTTTTCGAAGAATCTGGAATTTGCCTGAATTGTACTTTCTGTTAAATCTACACAATGGGTTCTTTTTGCGAAAGAGTCATCTGGCTCATTAAAAGCGATATGTCCGTTATTTCCAAGTCCTAACAGCTGTAAATCAATGCCGCCTAATTGCTGAATAACCTGCTCATGAGCTTCACATGCTTTTTCAGCATCTGGTTCTGTACCGTTTGGAACATGGGTATTAGCGGTATCAATATTAATATGCTTGAAAAAGTTTTCCTGCATAAAATAGTAGTAACTCTGGTTATCGTCATGGGAGAGACCGCGGTATTCATCCAGGTTAACAGATTTTGTCTGGGAAAAATCGATATCTCCTTTTTTGTACCAGTCAATTAACTGGGTATATGTGCCTAATGGAGAAGATCCGGTTGCAAGACCAAGTACGCAGTCCGGTTTCATAATAACCTGTGCGGAAATGAAATTTGCAGCCTTACGGCTCATGTCATTGTAATCTTTGGACTTAATAATTTTAATCATAAGAATGACCTCCTGTTTTAAGATATTATTAACATAATTTTCTAAGATAATGCTAACAAGAAATAAGATTA
>CAZUKR010000115.1:0-8257 GCA_964620885.1 uncultured Eubacterium sp. | reverse complement strand
AAAATTTATGGTTAAAAAGTTTTTAAAACAAATAGAAATTTCGCCCATAGCAATTATCTTATTTCCTATATTATGGATAATGTATGCAGCAGTAGTTATATTGAAATTTGTGTTGCTTGGAATTTCAGTAGATCAATTCAATCATACTTTGGATTCGGAAGTTTGGATGAGACGGATATTTTTGATAGCAGTATGTTTTTTACTGGAATATCTATTTAATGTAGTGGAACCAGTTATAGATAGTTGGTATACGGAAAGAAAAATGAAATGCTTGCGGATAACAATGGGAGAAAAAATCAATCGTTTACCTTATCAGAAAATAGAGGAATTGGAAAAGGGAGATATTTTGTCACGGAGTTCCGTAGATGTTGAACGGGTACGAATATTTTTAGAGGATGATATTCCCACATTTGGTATTATTTCTTTTCTGGGAATGAGTGGTTTTATTATTTGCTTTTTAATAAATATAAAATTTTTAGCAGCATTTATACTGTCAATTCCAATTGTAATGGCATTAGGAATGTTATCAGGATATTTGCTTCGCAATGATATTTCGGAATGGAAAGAGTATTCTGGAAAAGTAAATGGAATGGGACTGGAATTACTAAAGAAATTAACTACGATTAAAATATTTGCGTTGGAAAATGTAAAGAAAAAGGAGTTCCAGGATAAGGTTATTTTAGAATCAGACAAGGAAAAGGAAATTGCACTGCGTAAAGCCAGATATTCTTTTATAAGAGCATTATGCCTGACATTTCCAACGTTGGTACTTATGTTAGTAGGAGCCTGGCTTGTATGGAACGAGGAAATATCAGCCGGAAGTTTTACAATTATGCTGGCCATGAGCAGTAAAGTTGCAAACTTAACAGGAAGTGTACAATGGTTCTTCTATGAGGTGGAAGAGTTTAAAGGATCGGCAAAGAGAATTTTTGAGTTACTTCACTTAGAAGAAGATCTCACAGAACAAACAGAGATTTTGACAGAACAGGCGGATGATGCAGTAGTATTCAGAAATGTATTTTTCCAGTATTCCCAAGGAGAAAACAATGCAACTGTATTAAAAAACATAAATTTGAACATAAAATCCGGGCAGAAAGTTGCAATTGTAGGAGCAAGCGGATGTGGAAAAAGCACGTTGCTGAATTTGATTTCCGGATTGTATACAGAAAGTGAAGGAAAAATCATTATAGAGGGAATAGAAAAAAATAAGGATAATATCTGGGCTGTCAGAGAAAAGTCCTCCTGTATTATGCAGAAAGATTATTTATTTCACACAACCATAAGAGATAATATTTGCTGTGGAGAAAATGGTATCACTCAGGAAGAAATGGAATTAGCAGCGAAAAAAGCTTATATAGATGAATTTGTTTCATCATTGCAAAAAGGATATGAAACTTTTATTGATGAAGATGGAAAAAGTATGTCTCAAGGGCAAAAGCAAAGAATCTGCCTTTCCAGAGCGCTCCTTCACAAGAGACCAATTTTACTGCTGGATGAACCAACGGCGGCATTAGACTGGAAATCAGAATCGCTGGTGAAAAAAACCATACATGAATTGGAGCCAGACATAACGGTCATTGCTGTGTCGCATAACAAAGAATTTATTAAAGATTTTGATTATGTATATTGTATGAAAGATGGAGAAATTGTGGAAGAGGGGACCATGGAGGAAGTAGTTCAAAAAGATGGAGAATTTTGTAGTCTGTTTCAGCTTGCGGGCGTATAAATCCATGAAAGGAATGATGAGAAATATGAAAAAAGCCAAATGGATATTACCGTATATTTCAAAGTATAAAGCGATGTGGTTTGGAGGCTTTTTTTTTCAAGTGGCATTTCTGGGATGCTATCAGATTTGTAATGCATATGCTCTGGAATATATCGGAAATGGTATGGTAAATTTAAGTGAAACGCTGCTTATTAAAGGATTGGTGATTTTTGGGACAGGTGCGCTGTTGGCAACGATGGCAGAAAATATGTACTGGAGATTAACAGGAAAATCACTGGCATTGATAAGACGTGATATAAAAGTGGATGTATTTTCTGCACTGCTAGGGAAGGAGGGAATTACTGCAGAAGAAGACTCAGCAGAAAAAATGGAATATATCAATCAAGATGTAGAATTAGTAATGGGAATGGCAGGAGATTCATTGAAGCAGTTAGTACTTGGAGTCGGAACCAGTATCATAGCTATGGCGGCAATTATGAGTAAGCATACAGCAATCGGATTATTCTGTATCGCTGGATTTCTGATTTCCGTCCTGATAAATGTATATTATATTGTAAAGCAAAAAAATATTGTATTAGAGAGAATTTCTTGTACCAATAAGGTGAATATGGTATATACAGATATGCTTTATGGAGCAAAAACTATCAGGAATATGAATCAGCAGGGATTTATGAAACAGAACATAGAACGTGAAGCTGAAAATCTTCGGAAGATAAAACGAAAAGAAAGAAAAATTGGATTTACACAGAACATTTTGTCCAGGCTGTTTTTATGTCTTAATAATTTAGTGCCAATGGCAATGGGAATCTATTTTTGTGCAAAAGGACGGATGCCAGTAGGAACGGTATTTTTTTTAGTCCAGATTATTTTACAGTTCAATAATGACTATGAGATGATAGGCCCTGCTATTGTAGAATTATCTAAAGATATGGCTGGTGCAGAGCGAATACAAGGAGTATTGAAAGAGACAAGTAGAATAGAAGCACAGGTAGAGTATAATAATCCGCAAACAGAAAATAAAGAAAAAAGCGGGCTGGAAATAAGTAACCTGAAAGTAACCTATGGAAGCGGAAAAGGAATCCATATAAATCATATGGAATTACAAGAAAATATGGCAATTGCTCTTATAGGGAAAAGTGGTTCAGGGAAATCTACTTTATTTAAGGTTCTTTTACAGATGATTCCATTTCAAGGAGATATGACCTACAGTGGAAATGCCGTTGGGTATAAAGGCGATTATAATTTTCGGAATCAAATTGCATATGCAGGCTCTGAAAGTAAATTATTTGATGGAAAAAGCATTTTTGAAAATATTTCTTATGGAAGAAAAGGCTGCACAATGAATGAGATAAGTGAAATATTTAAAAGAATCGGCGGGGAAGAGTTTATATTAAATTTAAAAAATGGTTATGAAACGGTAATAGGAGAAGAAGGTCTGCAACTATCAGGGGGAGAAGAACAGAGGATTATTTTGGTCAGAGCACTTGTAAAGCATGCGCCAATTGTTCTTTTGGATGAAATCACCAGTGCAGTAAATACGGAAATAAAGGATAAAATATATAACTATATCCAGCAGGAAAAGAAAAAGCGTATATTTATTTTTTCAACTCATGATATGGAATTTGCACATCAGGCAGATTGGGTGGTTGTAATGAAAGAGGGAGAAGTGAGTGCCCAAGGGGTACCACAGGCTGTTCTGTAGGATTAAGTAATAATCAGAAAAGGAATTGATATGAATAAAAACAATGAAATAGCTGTGAAACTGGTTTTTCCGCCATTTTGGACGGTTACACAGCCTTATTTAAGTGTTCCGAGTCTGAATGCTTACCTATGCAAAATGGGAGTGGATAGTAAACAGATAGATTTGAATCTGGAATGCTATGATTATATTCTGTCTGCGGAGTTTTTGAAAAAATGCCGAAAAAAATTAGAGATGGACAATAGTGATAAGCAGGATGAAATAGGGAAAAGTACTGACTTTATAGAGTACGCAATAGATAATATTGATTTGTATAAAAACCTGTTTCGGTCAGAAAATGCATTGGATATTTTTACCTACAATAAATGTTATAAATTTATGAGTATGTGTTTGAGCATTATAAGTAAAATATATGTGGATGAAAATATATCATTTGATGGATATTCTACCAAGAAATATTCAGAAGAAAAGTCGGAAGATATTCTAAAATGCATAACAGATGTATTAGATTCAAAAGAAAATAGTGGATTACTGGGGGAAATATTAAACAGATATGTTTCCCGAATAGTAGAAAATATAGATGTAGTTGGAATATCCGTAACAGGAGGAAATCAGATAATACCATCCTTTATGTTGGCGGCAATGATAAAAAAGAAAAATCCGTGTGTAAAAATCGTAATGGGTGGAAATGTTATAACACGCTTAACAGAAAAGTTAAAAGAATTGCCAGAAGTTTTTCGGGTGGTTGATTTTTTTCTATACGGAGAAGGTGAACATTCCTTATATATGTTGGTGAATTTTCTAAAAGGCGAAAATAATATAGGGGATGTCCCTAATTTATTGTACTTAAATGAGATTGGAAAAGTAATTAAAAATCAGGAAAGCTATTGTTTAACGATAAATGATTTGCCAACACCGCTGTTTAATAAGGAGGATATAACAAGGTACTTTTCACCAATGATATGTATGCCGATGTTGACAAGCCGTGGATGCTTTTGGGGAAAATGTTCATTTTGTGACCATTCCTATGTATATCATGAAAAGTATCAAAGACGAAAATTAGAGTTGGTAATACAAGATATTGAGGTGTTTTGTAAGGAATATAATTGTAATATCATAAATTTTCATGATGAAGCAATTTCTCCGGTGGAATTGAATGAATTATCCCAAGCACTAAAAGAAAAACAACTAAAGATAAAATGGACAAGTTGTGCAAGACTTGATATGTCAATGAGCAGAGAAATATTGCAGCAGGCGGCAGAAGCCGGTTTATCCGTTCTCTTTTTTGGTCTGGAAAGTGCAAATCAAAGAGTATTGCAATTAATGAATAAGGGGACCAAAATTGAGAAAGTACAAGAAGTCCTGCATAATAGTGCATCCGCTGGAATCTGGAACCATACTTTTTTTATTTGCGGATTTCCAACGGAAACGATGTCAGAATTTGAAGAAACATTAACATTTATAAAGGAGAATGAAGCATTTATTCACAGTACTGGTTCTTCTTATTTTACGTTAGGCTCTTTTTGTCCAATTGCAGAAAATGCAGAAAAGTACAAAGTAGAAATTATAGAGGATAAAGAATTTGACTTTAGATTCTGGCATGAGTTTAAAAATGTATTGCCAACTAAAAGTAAGTGGGAATATTATGAGACTAATATGAAAAAATTTGTTATGGGAAAATTCGCACAACAATCGATACAGCTCTGCAGAGATCATTGGGCTATGTTTAAAGATAGTCTTTTTGAAAGAGAGGAAACAGAAACAGAAGAAAAGGAAATAAAGCTGTTGCCAAGTGTATTCTATGAAGGGAAAAGACAGCGTTTATATGTATATACCATATATCATAACAAACTAATCACAATCAGATTCAAAATATGGTTTCTAGAAGTTATGAATCTGTTGGTAAAACCAATACAGGAGAAGGAACTTTATGCTAAAATAGGGAAGAAGTTTCAAATACCATTAAGTGAAGTAGAAGTATCTGTGAAAGAATTTTTAAAAATATTAGAAAAATATAATTGTATATAGTGTCTGTTGAATAATAATATAAGCAATCCAAACCACATATTTTACTCGAATTTTCACATGTAAAAAGTATTCAGATGTGAAAAGCGAGGGGTGAAATTAGATATCATCATGGAAACGTCCCACTCATCCTTTAAGTTCTGGGCATAGGGATGTATCTGTATCATTATATCCCTTACCATTTCATTAGATATAATATTCAGTTCGGAAAGTTTTAAGACAACAAGCAGTATTTGAAACATATACGGGTTGTTTCTGGCAAGCCAATTTAATTCAGATAAGAGATTATCTTTTGCTTGGGAAATAACATAAAAAAATTGCGTGTTGAAAAAGGATTGCGCAATAGAGATACCGTGGCGCAATTGCAATTAAGAGGTGTTGAGATATCCACAGGAACATATAGCAAGGTCGAGATGGGATTAAATAATCCAAGTGTGGATTTGTTAATTGCACTGACAGATATCCTTGAGTGCGATTTTAATGCGTTTTTTGAAAGATAATTTAATCTAGTTTTATTAATCGACCGTAGAAAAAAATCTAGGGAATAACGTATGATACCATTATTCGTGAAAGTTATAATGAAAATAAACCCATTTTCTATAAAAGAAATATGGGATTTTTTTAGTATTATCGATAGGGAACTATATCCGGAGTAAAAAAAATGTGCTAACTTACATTGCCGGAGTGGGGTGATTCCTAAATAGGGAATTTGTTCCAGATGAAGAAAAGTACAAATTAGTCTACACATAAAGATGAATGTCTGATATACTAGAAGAGTTTGAGAAATCCTTGTACCATGCGAATTTTGGCCTATTTTGTTATTTTTATAAAATGGCTGAAAAATATAAAATTACGTTGGGAAGGTCGAGAACGTGGGTTTAAAGCCACGTCTATCGGTTAATTATTAGAAACAGCAATTTTGTATGGCAGGAGGTTTATTATGGTTTTATATTTTACAGGAACAGGAAATAGTAAATATGCGGCGGAATATATAGCACAGCATCTAGGTGATGAAGTGATATCGCTGAATAATATTATTAAAAATGACTTACCTGTTATGTTTCGTTCTAAAAAGCCCTTTGTAATTGTGGCTCCCATTTATGCCTGGAGATTTCCATTGATTATCGAAAAGTTTATAAAAAAGGCAGAATTTATTGGAAGCAGACAGATGTATTTTATAGGTACAATGGCTTCGGAGACAGGAAGCTGTGACAAATACTGCCAAAAGATTTGTCAGATGAAAGATATGGAGTTTAAAGGCTTTTGCGGGGTACCCATGCCCAACAATTACGTTATTTCAGACGTAATGCCCAAGGAAGCGGAGGTACAGAAAATTCTGAAGGCAGCAGCACCTATTTTATTGGATATAGCAGAGAACATTAGCAGCAGCAAAGAAATAGAAAAGAAGGATAAGACCCCTCTTTCTTCTGCGAAGTCCGGTATGGTCAATAGTATGTTTGACCGTTTTATGGTAAGCAGTAAGAATTTCGTAATATCGAATCAGTGTATTTCCTGTGGAAAATGTAAAGAAGTCTGTGCGGTAAATAATATAGAAATGAAAGATGGAAAGCCGCATTTTGGCGATAAATGTGTCAATTGCTACGCCTGCATTCACCGGTGTCCTACGGAGGCAATTAATATCAAAGGAAAAACAGAAAATCACGGCAGATACGTCTGTCCCGATTATAAGGTAAAATAAGGAGGATGTCCCTTCTCACGAGTTTAAAAACTCATGGTTTT
Organism: uncultured Eubacterium sp.; assembly: GCA_964620885.1. GTDB lineage: Bacteria > Bacillota > Clostridia > Lachnospirales > Lachnospiraceae > Petralouisia. Next base: position 1,067 of record CAZUKR010000115.1, on the reverse strand, counting down.
GGGACACCCTCCTTTTGTTTGTAAAAATTTATTCAGCGGTATCTTCCGTATCTGATAAACTGCTGAAGTAATCCGTAACAGAATCCAGATTAATCTCAGTCTGTGTTGGATTAGCAGCTTTCTTTGACTGATAGAAACCATATCCGGAATAACCAATCCATGCCACGATAACAACGCATACAGCAGTTCCTGCAATAGTAGCTGCAGTTCTTTTTATTTTTGTGCGCTTCAGGGTTTTCTTGCGGTTCGCCTTTTCGCTCTTATAGCGGTCTACTTTTTCCTGACTCATAGTAATTCTCCTTCTGTATCTTTTCAAATAATAATTGCATTTATTATACACTATTTCTGTGAAAAAATCTTGAAAATAAATAAAAAGCTGAAAAAAGTTCAAGAAGAAGAGAAAAAACGTAGTTTCATGTTAGTAAATTTTATGATAGAATAGCAGATAAGCGTAAAAGGAGAATAATAATGAGTTTAGCGGATAAGATTTTTATTGACATGTGTCAGGATATTATAGAAAACGGAACAAGTACAGAAGGAGAAAAGGTGCGTCCCCGATGGGAGGATGGAACCAGTGCTTATACCATTAAGAAATTCGGAGTGGTAAATCGCTATGATTTATCAAAAGAGTTTCCGGCTATCACACTGCGTAAAACCGCCATCAAGAGCTGTACGGATGAAATGCTCTGGATCTGGCAGAAGAAGTCTAGTAATATTAATGAATTAAACAGCCACATATGGAATGAATGGGCAGATGAGACAGGTTCTATCGGAAAGGCTTATGGATATCAGATGTCAGTGAAGCATCAGTATAAGGAAGGAATGATGGATCAGGTAGACCGAGTCATTTATGATTTAAAAAATAATCCCTTCAGCCGTCGTATTATGACCAATCTCTATGTCCATCAGGATTTATCTGAGATGCATCTATATCCATGTGCTTATAGTATGACCTTTAATGTGACACAGAAACCGGGGCAGGAAAAGCTGATACTAAATGCAATACTGAATCAGCGTTCTCAGGATGTGCTGGCGGCAAATAACTGGAATGTATGCCAGTATGCAGT
>CAZUKR010000114.1:0-8258 GCA_964620885.1 uncultured Eubacterium sp. | reverse complement strand
GATATGTTTCCTTTTGCAGCTTATTTATTTTAACAGTGGTCTTTATTATTATATATACAAACACCGCAATAATTAGATAAATCAGCACCATAAATGCCATTTCCGCTCCATATATTCTGCTATTGCTTATTAGTCTCTCTGTGTTCATGACTCCAACATAAACTTCTAGCAGACCTATCAAAAAAAACATTTTCCGAATCCTTTTGTACAATGCAATCTTTGACTCTGAATCTGTATACAATTCAAACTTACCTTTGGCAGTTTCTTTTCTAAAAAATACCCACCAGCCCCAGTCACAGACATATTCTGCATCTGTCTCTTCTACAAACTCAATATACTCCCTTTTCTGTTGATCCCGAATGGAATTTTTCCCTATTTCCCCCGGCATATCAATCCGATAGGTATACTTCTCAGGTTCACAGGGCTGAAAGGTATAAACTCCCAGAAAAAATCCTGTCATGGCCCAACCCTTTGCACACATTCTATTCAACCAGACTTCTTCTTTATCTTTATCAAAATAAATTCTAATCTTTCTCATAGCTGCCTCCCTTCTGCTCTGCTGTAATTCCTGCACGTCTTCCGTTTTCCAATAGTTCTTCCAAACGTGCTGCCTCCTGAAACAATATATCTCTACCTGTTTTTGTAATTACATACTGTTTCTTCTTTCTGGACCCCTTATCTTCGCTATACAGCTCAATCCATCCTTTATCCAAAAGATTGGTTATAGCACCATATAAGGTTCCTGCTCCAAGCTCTAACCTGCCTTCTGTCTGCTCCAGGGTCTTTTGTATAATACCGTACCCATGATTGGGTTCCAGCAGAGAGAGCAATATGTAATATATTCCCTCTGTCAGGGCAATATGCTTTTCCATTGTATCACCTCTCAATATATCGTCCTTCGATATATTCAATATATCAGTTGACGATATATCTGTCAATACTTTTTTGCTTTTTATGACATTGAATGAAAGTGAGAAAATATGATACAATAATTATAATTTCAATTAAGAATAGGAGGGTTTTTATGAACCAAAATTATATTCTGGAATGTTGTGTAGATTCTCCAACCTCTGCTGTTGCGGCAGAAAAAGGAGGGGCTGACCGGCTGGAATTGTGTGCCAATCTTATTATTGGCGGTACAACTCCTCCCCTTTCTTTATTTCATGCAATAAAAAAAGCAGTATCCATTCCTGTGCATGTACTGCTTCGTCCCCGGTTTGGTGATTTTTGTTATGATAATTTTGAAAAAGAAATGCTGTTATACGATATGATGCAGTTTGAAAAAGAAGGGGCTGACGGCATTGTCATTGGGGCACTGAATCCAAATGGTACGCTGGATCAGAATTTTCTTTCTCAGATGCTTTCTCATACCGGCGCTATGCACCGCACACTGCATCGGGCCTTTGACATGTGCCGTAATGGAACAGAAGCTCTGGAAACAGCTTCTAAACTTGGATTTCATACCATTCTTACTTCCGGGCTTTCCACTACCGCCTTGGAGGGATTAAGCACCCTGAAAACACTATCTGACGAATCAGACCGTCTTGGGATTACCCTGATGGCTGGAAGCGGCATTCAGGCTGAAGCCATCCCCGCCTTATGGACAGATGCTTCTATCCGTGCCTTTCATATGTCTGGAAAAATAAATACTTACAGCAGGATGGAATATCGGAATCCTACTGTAAGTATGGGACTTCCCGGCTTTTCTGAATATATCATTTATCAGACCAGCCGGGAAGAGATTAAAAAGGCAAAAGATATGCTAGAACATTGTGGTTCTATATACTAATCTGCACTACCGCCTTCCACCGTTTCTAAATCCTGTGCCATATTTGAAACATTTTCTTCCTGAGTTTCCCCTTTGCTGTTCTGTAAATCAGTGGGCTTTGATATTTCAATGCTCATTGTGGTTTCCATACTACCAATTTTCGTTGTAACTACCAATGCCCGTGACCCATCTGGATTTACTACTATAGTACTGTTTGTTTTTTGAGATTCTTCCTTATCTGAAGAAATTTCGCCTGCTTCTTTTGTCAAGTCTGCCATTTGATTCATCCTCTTATATATATCGACGGATGACACACTTTCTTTCAAACTATCTCTTGTTTTGAATTGCATTTCTTCACTTAAGAGCATTTTATCTTGAACCTTGTTTACACTTTCAAATCTATCATTTGCTTGTCGTGGCTTAGTACAATTGGCAAATAACATATTTGTCTGGCTTCCTAGATTAATATTCATGCTTCCCCCACCCTTTCATGTCTAGAAAATAATTTTATGCAATTTATATCGTCATTAAATTACCTAAACTTTAGATGGTAATATGCTAGTTTATTGTATTTCCAATAACCCCCAATAAACTGTTTTCACCTGGTGCATCTTGTGTCAGTTCCCATATCATGATGCCTCCCAACTCCTTTTGGGCATATTCTGTTTTTGCCTTAATGGTATCCATACCATTATACCAAACCTCTGCTCCCTGATAGGTACAGTGGTCTTTTTCCCATGCCTGGGGAATTTCTGCCAGGATATCCTTATAAAGCCCCCATCCCGGTCTTGCATAGAATGGAACTCCTAACATCACTTTCTCTCCATTCATATTTCTTGTATTCTTCCAATACTCCCCACAGCTTACTGCAAAATCATAACTGGAGTGACTTTCCCCCTCTCCTCCGTCATATGCCATTACATTAATCCAGTCTACTGCATCTAATACAGCATCTGTATAAGCCGGTGATTCTTTGCGTACTTCTCCCCATGCATCCATTCCGCTGATGACTGCAGTTGTTAAAATTTTACCCTGTGTATGAAGTTTTTCCGCCAGCAGAAGCATCATGGCTTCATAGGAACTCTGTCCTTCCTTATCAATCCCCGGGTATTCCCAATCAATATCGATTCCATCAAATCCATATCTTTGGCACATTGCCAGAAGCTCTCCTACGAAATGCTCTCGTTTTTCCTGAGTAGCGGTTGCCTGGGCAAAGGTTTCTTCTAAATTAATGTCCTCATATTCCCAGCCCCCCACTGCCAGTAATACTTGTACATTACTTTTATGTGCCTTTTCAATTAACTCTTCTGCCCGTTTGGGATGGTTCAACTCTTTGATACTGCCGTCTTTCTCGGGAATTGCAAAAGCATAGATTACATGTGTTAAAATATGATACTGCAACTTATTTTCCTGATATTCCTCCCAATCGGGATAGTATGCAATTACTTTTTTTCTGTTATACTTCTGAGTCATTTTCTTCCTTCTCCTTATTTCTTTTTATGTAAAATATCATATTGTACAGAAAAAAAAAAGACCTTATAAAAGATGCACAATTTTGTCTAAATTATAACAAAAAAATGCAGTTATTCCTTTAGGAATAACTGCATTTTTCTATTATTTAGTCTAATTCAATGTCTTTTAATTCTTTAGATGGTAAATTCTTACTGGAAGTTTTTACAATCTTATTGACTTCAACCTTTGCTTTATTGATTGGAATAATAGTACCTGCACCGGCAACACATCCACCTGGGCATCCCATTCCTTCAATTAAACATCCGTTCATCTTACCAGCCTTTGCCAGCATCAGTGTTTTCTTACACTCTGCAAGACCTTCTACATGCTCAATCTTAACTTCTACACCTGGATAATATTCATGTACGCATTCTGTAATAGCTCTTGTTACACCACCCGCTACTGCATAGCCACGTCCTGCTCCTGTTGCATCATGCATGGAACTATCTCCCTCTGTATTCTGGGGATCAATTCCCTTTGCTTCAAACATAGCACCTAATTCTTCAAAGGTGATTACAAAATCTACATCACTACGGACACTTTTTCTCATTGCCTCTAATTTCTTAGCTGCACATGGTCCAATAAATACAACCTTTGCATCCGAATGTTTTTTCTTAATACTTCTTGCGGTTGCCACCATAGGTGTCAGTTCAGAAGACACGCTTTCAATCATATCCGGGAACTGTGTCTTTGCAAGCATAGACCATGCCGGACAACAAGAGGTCAACAAGAATGGAAGTTCTCCTGTCACTACATGGTTTGCATAGTGATGTGCTTCTGCTACTGCTCCAATATCTGCACCCAATGCAACTTCATATACGTCTGAAAATCCTAATTCTAACAATGCTGCTTTTACGTTTGCAGGAGTAGCATCCGGACCAAATTGTCCTACGAATGCAGGTGCGATTTCAGCAATAACCTGACCGCCTTCCTTCATACAACGAATCAACTGGTATATCTGGGATTTATCAGCAATGGCTCCAAATGGACAGCTTACCATACATTGACCACAGGAAACACATTTATCATTATCAATTTGGGCTCTTCCCTGTGAATCTGTTCCAATTGCTTTTACACCGCAGGCTTTAGAACATGGGCGTTCTATCTTCGCAATTGCATCGTAAGGGCAGGCAGCTTTACATTTACCGCATTTGATACATTTGCTCTGATCAATGATTGCACGGCCGTCTACCTGAGTAATTGCATCCTTCGGACAGACTTCCATACAAGGATGTGCAATACAGCCCTGACACATATTGCTTACTTCATATTTATTATCATCGCAGAAGTTACATGCTGATGGAATTACCTGCATCAGAGGCGGCTCATAATATTTCTCAGAAATATTACTTTCTTCCACACCATCTGTAATATGTACCGGCTGATCCTGAGGTCTTAATGACAACCCCATGGCAAGACGTACTCTTTCTGATGCAATGGCACGTTCACGATAAATACTTTCACGGAAACGGGGGGCATCTCCTGGAGTGATTTTATAAGGGATTGCCTCAATGTCGTTATTCACATGATCTGATTCGTAAGCAACTTTTGCTACCTCTACAAAAACCTGCTTTCTCAACTGATTAACCGGGGTATCAATTCCTCTCATTTGTAACCTCCTGTAATATAAAATATAATTATAGTTATAGTTATTTATAACTTTGTTTTCGTTAATAATTTAACATATTACCTGTTACTTTTCAAGCCGATTTCGCTTTGTTCTAAATAAAATACTACTTTCTTTATCTAATGATCAATGAACCAATCTGATATACCAGTGTAGCTGCTCCCCATGCCACTAAAATCTGAAATATAATCATTTTTATGGTAAATTTTAAAGAACCTGTTTCCTTTTTTATAATTCCAATGGTTGCCGCACAGGGAACATACAGCAGGCAGAATATCATCATGGAATATGCATTCAATGGTCCAAATCCAATTTCTGTCAATTGGCTGGTTAAAGACATTACTCCGGCGCTTGAATTGATATTTGAAACTCCAAATAACACACAAAAACTAGATACCACTACTTCTTTTGCCGAAATACCAGAAATCAATGCTACGCCAATCTGCCACATGCCAAGACCTGCCGGCGCCAATAATGGTTCCATCCAGTGTCCTAATATGGCTCCAAAGCTTTTCGATATATCTTCTGTCATGCCATGGACACCAAAGTTTAACAAAAACCAGATAAAAATAGATGCCACAAAAATTGTCGTTCCTGCCTTTGTCAGATAATCTTTGATTTTCTCCCATACATAAACCCCAATGGTTCTTGCATTGGGTGTCTTATACTCCGGAAGTTCAATCAGCAGATTCTGATGTGCGGTATGAGTTTCTGCCTTATGTATAATAAGTGCCGTCAAAATGGCGATTACAAGACCGATTACATACATGGAAAATGCTGCAAGCATTGCATACTTTCCGAAAAATATGTCTGCAAATAATACATAAATTGGAAGCCTCGCGGAACAAGACATAAAGGGCGTAATTATAATGGTTTTCCTTCTGTCCCTCTCCTGTTCCAATGACCTTGTAGCCATAATAGCCGGAACGGTGCAGCCAAACCCAAGTACCATAGGCAGAAATGCCTTACCGGAAAGTCCGAGTTTTCCCATCAGTCCATCCATAACATATGCAACTCTTGCCATATAGCCGCTGTCTTCCAGAAATGCCAGTGCCAGAAACAAGATAAATATATTGGGTAAAAATGTCAGGATACCGCCTACTCCTGCAATAATTCCGTCTACAATCAGTGAAGTCAACCACGGCACTACCTCTATCTGCTCCAACAAATGAAGTGTCCCATTGGAAATATAGTCCAATGCCTGTTCAAATACACCTTTTAGTGCATCCCCTATAAAAAAAGTCAGGAAAAATACCATCATCATTACACCAAAGAAAATAGGCATCCCCCAGAATGGGTGAGTCAATACTTCGTCCACCTTATCTGTAAAGGCTGATTTTTCTGATTTATAGAACAGGGTATCTTCTATTATTTCTTCAATATAGTCATATTTCTGATTGATAATATCTTTCTCATAGCTGTGGTCTAAAACAGTATCATTCTTTATGGGGTAACGCTCCCTAATCTCGCTGTCATTTTCCAGCAGCTTAATGGCATACCAGCGTAAATTTTCTGTTTCCTTATAAGTTTCTTCTATTTCTTTCTCCAGAATAGAAATCTTTTCCTCTATGTACTCCTGATAATGCACTACATCTGCTTTATGTTTTTCCTCATAATGATGAACTACTGCATGCATTAATACATCCAGTCCGCTCCGTTTTCTTGCGGATACCGGAACCACAGGAATTCCCCCAAGCATTTCCGGCAAACGGTGTAAATCAATCTCCATTCCACGCTCTTCTACAATATCCATCATATTTAAGGCAAGTATAACAGGTTTTCCCAATTCCAGAAGCTGCATCGTCAGATAAAGATTTCGTTCCAGGGCAGAAGCATCTACTACATTGATAATTACATCTACCTGATTCTCCATAATGCATTTTCTGGATACTTTTTCTTCTATAGAATAGGAGGTAAGACTATAAATGCCGGGTAGGTCAATCAGCTTTAGTTTTTGTCCCTTGTATACCGTCTCTCCTTCTACACGCTCTACCGTAACCCCCGGCCAATTGGCAACTTTCAGATTGGCTCCTGTATAAGCATTAAATAGTGTAGTCTTTCCACAATTGGGATTTCCTACAAATCCTACTCTAATTGTTTCCATGGATGTTTTCCTCCACTTCTTCCGGTGATACTTTAATGCCTACAGCAATATCTTTTCCTATTGCCCATCTTGTTCCTCTTACTTTTATAATTATAGTCCCATTTTTCTTACGGTTCATCAGTTCCACACGTGTACCGCTATTAATGCCCAGTGATTCCAAACGCCTCATAATATTTTCTTCCATCTCCATGTCCGTTACCGTATAGCTTTCTCTGACTGTTCCTTCTAAAATTGTCATAATTCTGCTCCTCATTCCGTATCTCTGATTTCCTTTTCTATTCTACCACATGATACCTACGGATTGCTTCGCATCTTCGCTCCGTGCTAAACGAGTGTCACAGGCAATCATGAAATGCATGACCTTTTGACCCTGGTATCCTTTTCTTATTATATTATAATTGAGAATCATTATCAACATATCTCCATCCAATTCTTTATTTTCTTAACATATTTTCTTTTTCCTCATACTTTATATAAAACCTACTTTTGAAAGGATTTACCATTATGGGAAATTGCAATAATACAATTACAAATGAATGTGGCTGCAAAAAGAATATTCCTGTTCGCCCTGCTGCCCCAGTTTCTAAGGCATGCCCTATGCAGGCACGTCCTGCTATGCCGCGTCCTTGTACTATGAAAGGTGATCCTCTGGCAGGTCTGCCTGTTGGTATGGCTTACGTTCCCTGGCAGTATTTCAGAGATGTGTATGAGCCGGATAAAGCACTTCAATATGGCACTATTTTTCCAGAACTAAACAAACCATTTTATGGAAGAGGAGGGTGCCCGCGATGAGAGGAAATCAAATGGAACAAGTTAAATTATTTCAATGGATTAATATGGTAAGCTTTGCGGTAAACGATATTACCCTTTATCTGGATACACACCCAATGGATCAAAACGCCATTGCTTACTTCAACCATTTTCGTGAAGCCCGCACAAAGGCACTGGCAGAATATTCATGCCTTTACGGACCCCTTACCATAGATACTGCTGTTCCGGAACAGAGATGGCTTTGGTCCACTCAGCCTATGCCATGGGAAGGAGGTTACTGCTAATGTGGAATTATGAAAAGCGATTACAGTATCCGGTTAACATTACAAAGACCAATCCCCAGATGGCTCAGGTCATTATCAGCCAGTTTGGCGGTCCTGATGGAGAGTTGGCGGCTTCTATGCGTTATCTGTCTCAGCGCTATACTATGCCCTATAAAGAAGTTGCGGGGCTACTAACAGATATCGGTACAGAAG
>CAZUKR010000113.1:0-8262 GCA_964620885.1 uncultured Eubacterium sp. | reverse complement strand
GGCAAATCAAATATCACACTTTCTTGAGCTTCTTCTAAAAGAGGAGAATTAATTAACAATATTTTCACTATTCAAACACCTCATGTTTCATTATCTTTAATAATATGTTCTATTTTTCGCTTCTGTTTATTTGGAAATCACAATTCATATTCCAACACTAATTATTTTACCATCAGTGATAACTTTATCTTTAGTTCTTCTATCTAATGCTTATACTCTTTTATATTACTTTAACTTATAGGTGAAACAACCAAACTTTAACTTTTTGCCAAAATGTTCATTTTCCTACCCCACCACGGTAACCGGAAACATATTTCGCCCCAACCACCCACAAAAGCACACTTACATATCCCTTTCAAAACCCCGAAATCCTTTGATTTCCTAGTCTTTCCGCTCAAGCAGCACGACGGTTTCCACATATTCCGTACATCTAAAAAGATTCCATCTTTCTTGAAAATTTCATTATATATTACTCAAAGGATTTTTCACATAACATTTCATGAAAATATTACCTATTTCTACCAAAAACGACAATTGACTATTCAAGCCAATTGCCGTTTCTCTATTATCTAACTTCATTTGACAACCAAAACTGAAACCAACCATTAATATAGATTATAATGCTTCAGATAATATACCTCTTCCCAAACACCAAGGCCAAACACCGGACACATTCCCAGTGAAAACGGTGTATCCTGCTTCTTTCTGATAATAATCTTAAGCTATCTTTTAAAAATCAATTCACTTATTTCGCCTGACAAACAGGACAATAATAAACAGAACCTCCCATATATGCTTCCTTAACAACAGTACCGCCACAAACAGGACAAGGCAATTTCCATGTGTTTTTTGACATCCTGGTCTTATATCCCCCTGCTTTGCCAAAGAGATCCTTCTCTGTATCACGCCCGCCCTTTTCTGTCATATCATTCAAAACAGAAACGGTACAGCGCAGCAGCTTGCTCTTTTCATCCTCTCCCAAGGTCTGCAGCTTTCTCTTAGGATGGATCCCGGCCTCAAATAAAATATCCTGCAATGCACCGTTTCCAATCCCTGGAAAACGCTGTTCTGCAGCAAGAAAGGCTTTGGCACTAAGTGTCGGTTTGCTGTCTGTCAGTGTTTTGTTAAAATATGGCTCAAATTCCGTTGAAAAGGGTGAGATTGCCTGCTTGCTTTTGGCATAATATTCATTGTCATAATCATCCTTATGAAGAATGATGCCTCCGTACATTGCCACTGTAAAAACCAGTGCCATTCCCTCCTCCAAAACCGCCATAAGCTGGTAGTTTTTGGGCGCCTCTTCCATAGGCAGCAACCGCACATTTACACCGTCATTAAAACAAAGTTTATATCCTTCTTCAAAAAGAATTTCAGCAAAAATTCCAAATCCCTCTGCTCCAATAATATTCTTTCCTTCTAAGGCTATGCTATAGTCCGAAGGTTCCCCGTTATACCAGCAAAATTTATGCTCCTTTGTGGGCGGTAGAATATGGCTGACAGATTTGCCGGCAACGTTTTCCTGAAGCTGTGACGTAATGTTTAATACTTCTGGTAATTCAAGCATCTTATTTATCTCCTTTCCTTTTCCTTAAGCGTTTGAAGAGAGTAAAACCACCCCATTAAGAGCCGCTGTATGAATGGTCTGGACATCCGGAACATAATCACACATGGTAAGCATTCCTGCATACATCAAACGCTGTTTTGCACCAACTCCAAACGCTCCAAAGCCTTTTTGTGATCTTAGAAAATCATCTGCTTTCATCATATCTTCTGCTACTACTTTAACCTCTTCTTTTAACAGAGCGAGAACGCCAAGAGTGGCAAGTTCATGGCTGGTTCCGTATTTGTATCCATGGTTTTTAAGATACTGAAATAATTCAAGAGCTTTTGCACACTTATGCTCTGCGGATTCTTCTCCCAGAGCCAGTACCTGACTAATGGACTGTACGGCATTGCCTGAGAAAAAGGAAGACTTTAAAATTATATAACAGCGTTCCATTTCCTGTTCAAGATAGGCATTATCTAATTCCGTCATTGCAAGCAAAGCCGCAAATGCGCTATCCTCTCCGTTTGTAAGAAAAGGATGTGAATTTTTCATACGATTATAGATATCCCTAGTTCTTTGTACAATCTCCTTATACTGATATGGTTCCGCCAACTGCACAATAGTCGCCGCCGCTACTGCTAAATACTGTGAACCCCAGAACACTTCTTTTAAATTCTCATAAACGAACAGCATATTTTCCATCTGGCCTTCTGGATTTGAAGAAAGTGAAAGCATTGTAACCGTAGCCATTTTAGAGACTCCTCTGAAATTAGAAAATGCCCCTGTTTTTTTCTCCAATATTCCTTTGCATTCCTGCAGTTTTCCAGCATCAATTCTCATTCCTTTGGAGGAATAGAGACTGGCACAAAGGGGATAAATATATGTGCTTTTCCATCTAAATGCGGATTTGATAATATCTCTGTTTTCTATAAATAAATCACATCGTTTTTGTAATGTATCTCTCAATTTTAATTTCCTCCTTCCCTTTAACTTCTAATATCTCTGCCCATATTCCTTTTTTGCTTTGTTCGTGTATCCTCTAATAAATTCTGTTTTATTATTTGTGTACTCATCCCGATTGTATTCAAATTTTTCCCATAAATCAAGCTTTAGTTCTTCATACTTTTTTGCAATCTCTGGATACTCCATAAGATAATCTCTAAAATACAGTTCATCATTATCTCCTGCATATCGTAAATGGAGATGATAGACCTTTTTGGCAAAACCATTCTCTGTATATCCCTTATTAAAAGAAATTCTGTCTTTACTTTCAGACATGCACAAATAACCGTTATCAAGCAATAAATCCCTGATACCTTCCAGATTACATTCCTTTGATACTTCCATTAAAATATCAATAATCGGTTTTGCCCATATATTCCTTACAGAGGTACTTCCGATATGGCTGATTCTTCTTTTCTGATTCCTAGGCAGTATGTCTTGTAATCGCCTTTCTTCTTCCATATACCATTTTTTCCATTCTGGCTGATGCTCCATCAGGAAAATTGGAAACAACCTCCAGAGTTCTTCCAGACTCATTTCAGAAAAACTTTTTCCCAAACGGCTTCCCCCTTTACCACACTTTTTATTATAAAGTATAACAGATAAAAAACACCCCAACAATACTATAATATTTTATCTAAATCGTGTTGGACACCAATAAATTTCTTGTATTCATGTGGGATATTTAATGAGTTCAAATATAAATGCATAATTTCATTGTCACAAAACACGATGTCACTTGTTCCGATATGAATATCAATGTTTAAATTCCTACGTATTATATCTGCGTTTTGACGTACCAAGCATAAGATATTATTTTCCTCTAAATATCGCTCTTCATGCATCATTTTTTCGTATAACCCGATAGCCGTTTCTGGCGATTTTCCCACCCCTGGATAATCCTTATGGTATTGGTGGTGATATGTTCCGGCGTAAGAGGTGACAGAGTCAAATAATTCGGAATATTTAACGGCATAATAAAATGCGGTTGCACCCCCCATTGAAAAACCTGACAACATCCTATTTTCACGGGTTGCATTTGTTCTGTATTGCCTGTCGATATGAGGAATCAATTCTTTCATAAGAATAGATTCAATTTGCAATAAAGCATCGAAATACTCGTTTTCCGAAGAAATGGCATTCATAAAAACAGTAATAGCTTGTCTGTTTCTACAAATTTTTTCAATTGACCATATTTCTGACGATTCGTTGCCCTGCCAACCATGGATATGATACGTAACCGGATATCTTTCTTCACTTTCCCAATAATCGGAAGGAAGATAAATATTATAGCCAATGTCGTGATTTAACACATGACTATAAAATGTTTCATGAGTAATATTTTTCGGTGATTCTGTTGGTGGATTTATATAATTCATTGCACTTTCATTCCCTTCGTCTAATATAAGTTATTTCGACAGCTAGAAGGCATCTCCTAAGAGATACCTTCTGAACTGTTATTTCTTTTTCACCGGATAACATACCTCTGTTACATATTCCTCCGGGTTTTGGGTTTCATGAGGGCTTATATGATAAATATTAAAGGAAAGCCCTGCAAATTCATAACCATTATCTTCAATCCATTTTGCCACGGCAGCATTGACCTGTCCAATCTGCTCATAACTCCCTTCGTAAGTGGTACTTGCTATCTGTACTGGGGGTACTGTTTTGAACTTTACACGTCCGGTATCCGGATAAGAACCTATCACAGATTTCTGAACCTCTACATCTACATCCTGTTCCTTATGCTCCCCATCCCAAAAGACTGCCAGGGTATAGCAAGGACTACCATTCTGCACATGAAGGGGGGCTGTATCCTCCATCAGTGCCTGCCATAGAAGCCCCTCCTCCTGATAAGAAGGTATTACCTGTCTTACACTTGCTACATAACGTTCCGGTAAGGTTTTTAAAACAACATCATATCCCATGATACGACCATCCTTTCTCAGCCATTCAATTGTACTGTCAAGCATCTGTATCCTTTGTCTGATGTTCTGCTCCTGTTCCTCTATTTCCTGTTTTTTAATCACAAGAAACTGCTCCATTTCCTTTGCATCCTCATACTTCTCCAGGATCTCTCTGCTTACAGAAAGCCCAAATCCCAGGTTTTTAAGTACCTGAATTCTTCCCGCCAGAAGGAGCTGGGATTCACTATAATATCGGTATCCGGTAAATGCATCCACTGCATCTGGAACAAGCAGACCAATCTCATCATAATGCCGCAGCATACGTATACTGATTCTTGACAGCTTTGAAAAATCTCCTATTTTTAACATTAGTTTCACCTCACATATATGTGTTATTTCTGAGCTCACCTTTATTCTAGAGTATACCATTGTGTGAGAGTCAAGCCATTATTTTATCTCTCTTATTTTTTCTTTTATTTCTTCTGCCGAAAAACAATTTTCCTTGTTATACCCATCACTTGCTTTGGATTTATCGTAAACATCATTTAAGTTCTCATTATATTCTTTCTCTGACATTTCAACGTCATTCCATTGGTATTGATAGATGGGGTATCCCTCTTCATCAAGCTGTATATTAGAATTATCTTGTGCACCCCAGTACCCTGCGGCAATCCGGTTCATCTTCCCATCCACAATGCTGAAAACCAAATCATAATAATAGTCCATTCTTCCCTCTGAATTACAGAGGAGATTTTCCTTTTCAATATATGAAAAATAAAGTCTGGTAAGCTGTGTTTCAAAAACTTTCCCATCCCAGTAATTGCAGATTTTACACCCTTGTACTTCATATTTTCCTATGGCAACTAATTCAGGAATATTATCCTCGTCCACATAAATCAACCGATAGCGGTCCCACTCTTCCGGTTCCAGCGTATTTTTTATATAATCAATATAAGCCTGTCTCCAGTTATCCTGCTCTTCATCCTGAATTTCTCTTTCTTCTTCTGCTGGTTTTTCTTCCTTCCCACAGCCTGAAAGCAATAATACTGCCAATATGGTATATAACATTTTCTTTTTCATCTATTTCTCCTCCGACACCTTACTTTTTATTATTACAATAGAGGGTTTTTCTTCATTCGTCAATCTAATATGGACAATTCAAAAAAACTATGCCATTATTAATATACGTTAATAAATAAAGGAGTTTATGTCATGGAATATACTGAAAAAATCAATCTGGAAAACAAAAGAAAGTTACAACTGCTGCTCAAAGAATTACCTAAATTCTGCAGCGACTTTTTCCGCTATCTGGATACCCGTAACACTTCATCCAGAACGAGACTTTCTTATGGCTATGACCTTCGTATCTTCTTTGAATTCATACAGGAAAATAATCCTGTATACAAAAACATGTCAATGCATGACATCCCTATTTCTGTTCTGGATGAAATGACACCTATTGATATAGAAGAATATCTGGCTTATCTGTCTTATTATGAAAGAAAGGACGGACAGGCTGTTACAAACGGTGAAAAAGGGAAATCCCGAAAGCTCTCTGCCATTCGTACTATGTACAACTATTACTTTAAAAAAGAATTTATTAAAACCAATGCACCATCTATGATAGACACTCCTAAAAAACATAAGGGAAATATTATCCGGCTAGATAAGGACGAAGTAGCAGAACTGATTTCTGCTGTTCAAAACGGAGAAAATCTTACTGCAAGACAACTTGCTTCCCATCAGAAAATAAAATACCGTGACACTGCCATTCTTACACTTTTACTGGGTACGGGAATCCGTGTATCTGAATGTGTTGGACTGGATGTTTCTGATGTCAGCTTTAAAAACAGTTGTATGCGTGTGGTACGAAAAGGTGGAAATGAATCTACCATTTATTTTGGTGAGGAAGTATCAGATGCTCTTTTAGACTATCTGGAGCTTGAACGGGAGGGGCTGGCACAGAAAGCTCTTCCGGGGCATGAAAATGCTTTATTCCTATCGCTGAAATACGGCCGTCTTACCACCCGGTCTGTAGAAAAACTGGTGAAAAAATATACCGGTGCTGCCAATATTAATAAAAAAATTACTCCTCATAAACTGAGGAGTACCTATGGAACCAATTTATACAAAGAGACCGGAGATATTTATCTTGTGGCTGACGCTTTGGGACACAAAAGCGTAGAAACAACCCGCCAGCACTATGCGGCCATTGATGATGAACGGCGGCGGCTGGCTGGGAAATTCTCCGGAAGTATTTTCCGGGAAGATTAAGCTTTTATATTCAAATATTTCTCCAGAATCAATGCTATCCCATCTTCGTTATTAGAGGCGGTAATCTCATTGGCAACTGCCTTTAATTCGTCACAGGCATTTTCCATAGCAACTCCAAGACCTGCATATTCCACCATCGTAATATCATTCTGGGCATCTCCAAATGCAATCATCTCTGATGCATGAATACCAAGCTTCTGACATACCAGATCCAGGGATGCTGCCTTATTAATTCCCTTCATGTTGCATTCCAGATAAAAGGGTGCAGACATAATAAAAGAAAATTCTTCTTTAAAAGGTGCAGTCATTTCCTCCATATGAGAAAGCAAAACTTCATTGGGGGCAGCCGTCAGCACTTTTACCGGAGAAAAATCAAGATAGTCCGAAAGAATCCCTACCTCTTTTACATCTAAATCATTAATGCTGCTTTCATAATCTACCTTGTGTCCGTTCTTATCCTGGACGTACAGGCATTTTCCATCGTCCACCATAGGAATAACCGAAAACTGCTCCAAATGGCTTAAAATGGCTCTTGCCTTCTCCTGTGGGATTGCTTTTTCATAAAGCACATTACCACTTTGGGCATCCAGTACTTTTCCTCCATTGTAGGCCAGCAGAATTCCATGATGCTGCTCCATCTCAAGTTCCCTGCATAGTTTCCCCAATCCCGCAACCGGACGCCCGGAAGCAAGTGCGAGAATGATTCCACTCTCCTGCGCTTTTTTCAGGGCGTCCAGTGTTTTAGGAGTTATTTTCTTTTTATCATTTGTCAGTGTTCCGTCAATATCCAGAACAATCATTTTATAACTCATATTTTATTTCCTTTGCATTTTAAATTTACGTTTTTCTTCCATGTATTTGAGAATCATTTCAACACAACCGTCTGTTCCAAGCTGGCTGCTGTCCAGAGTAAGATTATAACTTGTGGAATCTCCCCATTTTTTACTAGAATAATAATTATAGTAACTAGCCCGCTTTTTGTCCGTCTTTTGTATTGTATCTCTGGCCCGTTCTCTTGGTAAGTCCAGACTCTCCATCACACGTTTAATCTTGTATTCCTTATCTGCATGAATAAACACACTGATGCAGTTCGGATGTTCTGCCAGCGCATAGTCTGCACAGCGTCCTACTATAATACAGGATTCTTTCTCTGCCAGTTTCTTTATGGTATCAAACTGCGCAAGAAATACCTTATGATTCAAAGGCATATCCAGAAATGGGGCCGATGAGTAACCGCTCACAGAATATGTATCCATCACCAGTGAATATAAAAAACTACTGGTAGGTCTTTCATCATGATTTTTAAAAATTTCTTCACAAAACCCACTTTCTTTTGAAGCCATTGCCAGTAGCTCCTTATCATAATATTTCACATTCAGGTGTTCTGAAAGTTTGCGTGCTACATCCATGCCGCCGCTTCCAAATTCTCTTCCTATTGTAATTGCAAAGTTGTCCATACATATACCACCTTTCTGCTTTACTTTCTTATATTATAATACAATTCTGATAAAATGTATACACGATTTTACAGAT
>CAZUKR010000112.1:0-8289 GCA_964620885.1 uncultured Eubacterium sp. | reverse complement strand
CTGCACTATATTAAATATTGTAATCTTGGATAAAATATAGTAATATAAATAGTAAATAGTAAAAATTTAATAAGGAGGAGAAGTTATGGATGGTATTTTTTGGTTAGTCATAGTTATTGTCATGGCTATTATTGAGATTATAACACTGGGGCTCACCACAATCTGGTTTGCAGGCGGAGCCTTAGTTGCTTTTATCGCCAGCTTTTTTGGGGCAGGTCTGCCGGTTCAGATTGTATTGTTTATTGTTGTATCGTTCTTGCTTCTTGCAATTACAAGACCTTTTGCAATGAAGTTTTTTAATAAGGATAGAGTTCGAACGAATGCAGAGAGTCTGATAGGAAATAGTGCTATTGTACTTCAGGATATTGATAATCTGAAGGCAGAAGGCATGGTCAGCGTAAACGGTCAGGAGTGGACTGCGCGAAGTGCCGATGACACTGTTATTGATAAAGAGACTGTGGTAGAGATTGTGGAAATCACAGGAGTAAAGTTAATTGTAAAAAAGAAAGAAAAATAATAATATAAAATGGAGGGAATTATTATGCCAGGAGTAATTGGAGGATCTTTAGTTTTAGTAATACTGTTATTGATATTGTTAGCATCATGCATCAAAATTGTACCGCAGGCACATGCAATGGTTATTGAACGTCTGGGTGGATATCAGGGAACCTGGGGTGTTGGATTACATTTTAAAATGCCGTTTATCGACCGCGTTGCAAGACGCATTGTTTTAAAAGAGCAGGTGGTAGATTTTGCGCCTCAGCCGGTTATCACAAAAGATAACGTAACTATGCGGATTGATACCGTTGTATTTTTCCAGATTACAGATCCTAAGCTGTTTGCATATGGTGTGGAAAACCCAATTATGGCCATTGAGAACTTAACAGCTACTACACTGAGAAATATCATTGGTGATTTGGAATTGGATGAAACCCTTACTTCCAGGGAGACAATCAATACTAAAATGAGGGCTTCTTTGGACATTGCAACAGACCCATGGGGAATCAAGGTAAACCGTGTAGAGTTAAAGAATATTATTCCGCCACAGGCAATTCAGGATGCCATGGAGAAACAGATGAAGGCAGAGCGTGAACGTCGTGAAGCCGTAACAAGAGCAGAAGGTCAGAAGACATCTACGATCCTTGTTGCAGAAGGTAATAAAGAATCTGCAATTTTAGATGCAGAAGCAGAAAAGCAGGCGGCAATTCTTCGTGCAGAAGCAAAGAAGGAAGCAACTGTTCGAGAAGCAGAAGGTCAGGCAGAAGCAATCTTAAAGATTCAGCAGGCGAATGCAGATGGTCTTCGTTTCCTGAAAGAGGCAGCACCTAGTAATGAAGTGCTTCAGTTAAAGAGTCTGGAAGCATTTGCAAAGGCAGCAGATGGAAAAGCTACTAAAATTATTATTCCATCAGAGATTCAGGGAATTGCAGGTTTGGTAAAATCCATTACTGAAGTTGCGAAAGATGAGCAGTAAATGAGAATAGAATAGAAGTAGCAGTAACGGGTTGTCATGCCAGAAATGACAGCCCGTTCTCATATGTGCGGGTATAAAAAAGGAGTGAAGGACATGAATTTAAAAGGACGCAATTTTTTAAAGCTGAAAGATTATACGCCAGAAGAAATAACATATCTGATTGATTTATCTGCGGAATTGAAAGAAAAAAAGAAAAAAGGAATTCTACACGACGAACTAAAAGGAAAGAATATAGCATTGATTTTTGAAAAAACAAGCACCAGAACCCGCTGTTCTTTTGAGGTGGCGGCGTTTGATTTAGGTATGCATGCAACCTACCTGGATCCAACTGGTTCCCAGATTGGGAAAAAGGAAAGTATTGCAGATACTGCAAGGGTACTGGGAAGAATGTATGACGGGATAGAATATCGTGGATATGGACAGGAAATCGTAGAAGAGCTGGCAAAATATGCAGGGGTTCCAGTCTGGAATGGACTTACCAATGAATTTCACCCAACTCAGATGATAGCGGACATGCTGACGGTACGAGAACATATTGGACATTTAAAAGGAATTAAATTTGTATACATGGGAGATGCCCGCTATAATATGGGAAATTCTCTGATGGTAACCTGCGCAAAACTGGGAATGCATTTTGTGGCATGTACCAGTAAAAATTATTTTCCGGATAAAGAACTGGTGTCTTACTGTGAATCTGTAGCAAAAGAGACTGGGGGAAGTATTACACTGACAGAAGAAGTGGAGACCGGAACAAAGGATGCGGATGTTATTTATACAGACGTATGGGTGTCTATGGGAGAACCGGAAGACGTGTGGGAAGCCCGAATCAAAGAGTTGATGCCATATCAGGTAAACAAAAAAGTAATGGAAAATGCGGGAGAAGAAGCTGTGTTTATGCATTGTCTGCCGGCATTTCATGATTTGAATACCACGATAGGAAAACAGGTACATGATAAATTCGGACTGACGGAACTGGAAGTGACGGACGAGGTATTTGAAGGCAGCCAGTCAGTAGTATTTGATGAAGCAGAAAACCGTATGCATAGCATAAAAGCAATTATGTATGCAACCTTAAAATAACAGGATAGAAAACATGAAGACAAAAATATTGCGGATATTACGTCAGAGTGAAGAATATGTATCTGGACAAGAACTATGCCAGCAGCTAGGTGTTTCCAGAACTGCAGTGTGGAAAACCATACAGCAGCTTCGGGAGCAGGGATACGAAATAGAGGCAGTTCAAAACAAGGGATATCAAATGATATCCGTTCCAGATATATTATCCCAGAATGAGATACAAAGTCTTCGCAAGACAAAATGGCTGGGAAAACAGGTTTTTTACTATAATGAAATTGATTCCACCAATACAGATGCCAAGCGCAAAGCAGAAGAAGGGGCAGAGCATGGAAGTCTGGTGGTGGCAGAAATGCAGAGTGCCGGCAGAGGAAGAAGAGGAAAAGGATGGAATTCACCTAAGGAGAACGGAATCTTTTTTACTATTTTGCTGCGTCCTGAGATTGTACCAGAGAACGCGCCCATGCTTACACTGGTGATGGCTTTAGCTGCGTCTAAGGGGATTTCGAGATACACGGGACTGAATGCAGAGATAAAATGGCCCAATGATATTGTAATAAATGGCAAAAAAGTGGTAGGTATCTTAACCGAAATGAGTGCACAGGTAGATTATATCAACCATATTGTAATAGGAACCGGAATCAATGTGCATCAGTCTGTTTTTTCGGAAGAGCTGGCAGAAAAGGCAACCTCTATTGATATAGAATTGAATCAGCAGAAAAAGCCGTCAATTGTTTCCAGAGCGCAGCTGCTGGAAGAAATATTAGAGCAGTTTGAAATTTACTATGAAATATATGTACAGACCCAGGATTTATCAAGGCTGATGGAAGAATACAATGAAAACCTTGTAAACTACCGACGCAAAGTAAGGGTACTGGATCCTCTGGGAGAATATCAGGGACAGGCATTGGGAATTAATAAGCAGGGAAGTCTTTTGGTGGAACGGGAAGACGGTCAGATGGTAGAGGTTTCATCCGGTGAAGTATCTGTCCGGGGAATCTACGGATATGTATAAAGGAGAGAATATGAAACAAGAAGAAATTATATTGTGCGGTTCCAACGCATATACCCGGAAATATTATCTGAATGAGGAATTTACAGGATTGCCGGAAACCATTAAAGATGAATTGAAAATTATGTGTGTACTGTATACAGAAGATATTGGGGGCGTACTTACGTTGGTATTCGATGAAGAAGGAAATCTCAACTTTCAGACGGTAGCAGAGGAAAGTGATTTTTCTTATGACGATATTGGAAGTGTACTGAAGGTAAAACAGCTCCAGCAGAGCAAGCAGGAAATGCTGGAATCCCTGGAGATGTATTTCAAAGTATTTTTTCTGGGAAAAGAACTGTTAGAAGAGAAAGTGGAGGATTAGAACTATGTTATTAGTGGTTGATGTAGGAAACACAAACATTACATTTGGAGTATTTAATGAAGAAGAAATAGAAGCAACGTTTCGAATAACCACAAAACTGCTTCGAACATCAGATGAATATGGAATGTGTATCCTTGATTTGCTAAAACACAATAATATTATTCCGAAAGAAATCCATGATGTTATAGTAGCATCCGTGGTGCCCAATGTAATGCATTCTCTACTGAGCTCTTTTATTAAATATTTTGGAATACAGCCGGTGGTTATTGAAACGGGAACGAAAACAGGAATTCGTGTTGTGACAGAGAATCCAAGACAGATTGGTGCAGATCGTATTGTAGATGCGGCGGCGGCTTATGAGCTGTATGGCGGTCCTATACTTGTGATTGATTTTGGAACTGGAACTACCTATGATTTAGTGGATGAAACAGGAGCGTTTGTATCAGGAGTAACAGCTCCCGGTATCAGGACTTCTGCCAAGGCATTGTGGGAAGATGCGGCAAAGCTTCCGGAAATTGAAATTCGCAAGCCGGACAGTATTCTTGCCAAAGAAACCATCAGCAGTATGCAGGCAGGACTTATTTACGGACAGATTGGCCAGACAGAATATATTATTAATAGAACCAGGGAAGAGAGCGGCTTTAAAAATATGAAAGTAGTGGCAACGGGAGGACTTGGAACGATTATTGCCAGTGAAACAAAGGCAATTGATATTTATGATCCCAATCTCACCCTTCAGGGACTGCGGCTGATATATAATAAGCAGAACCGGGGAAAATAAACGTATGGAAAAATTAACAATAGGTGATGTAACTATAGAAAATAATTTGGTATTAGCACCCATGGCAGGAGTAACCGACCTGCCATTTCGTGTGCTGTGCAAAGAGCAGGGAGCAGGGCTTATCTGTATGGAGATGGTAAGTGCCAAGGGGATTTACTATAATAATAAGAATACAGAGATTCTTCTGACCACCACAGAGGAAGAACGGCCGGTATCGCTGCAGCTGTTTGGGTCGGACCCGGATATTATGAGTGAGATGGCAAAGAAAATCGAGGAACGTCCCTTTGATATTTTGGATATTAACATGGGATGTCCTGTACCAAAAGTTGTGAATAATGGAGAGGGATCGGCAATGATGAAGAATCCGTCTCTGGTATATGAAGTTGTGTCCCGAACCGTGAAAGCCATTCAAAAGCCTGTTACCGTAAAGATTCGCAAAGGCTTTGATGAGGAACATGTGAATGCCGTAGAAATTGCCAAAATAATAGAAGAAGCGGGGGCATCTGCTGTTGCAGTCCATGGCAGGACAAGAGAACAGTATTATTCCGGAAAGGCAGATTGGGATATTATCCGTCAGGTAAAAGAGGCGGTTTCCATACCAGTAATCGGAAATGGAGATATTCTTACGGCTCAGGATGCCATTGACATGAAAAGAAAAACCAATTGTGACGGTTTTATGATTGGCAGAGGAGCACAGGGAAATCCATGGATTTTCAGTCAGATCCTGCATTATATGAAAACAGGAAAAGAGCAGGAAAAGCCATCTATGGAGGAAGTCACGGATATGCTTTTGCGCCATGCCAGAACTCAAATTGAGTTTAAGGGAGAGGTCGTAGGAATCCGGGAGATGCGTAAACATGCGGCATGGTACACCAGTGGCTATAAAAATTCAGCAAGACTCCGGGGAAAAATTAACGAAGTAGAAAACTATGAGGATTTGGAAGCATTATTCTTAGGTGCTTTGTCATATACTAGAGGAAAAAGCTAGTCTGGTGTGAAATGATAAAGTGGTTGAAACATTTTTTTCAAAGAAAAAAGGAAATAAAAACCAGCGGACAGCCGGAAACCGTTCCGGACAATAAGTATCTGCCCCGTTTAAGAAATATTCTGGAACAGGTATTGGAACAGTATGGTATTGATTATGGAGAATTTCACCCACTGCTGGTGGATACGGACACACCGCCGGAATCCATGCTTTCAGAGGATGATGTAGAGCAGGTTCTGGAACAAATATCCAAAGATTTAAATTTTTTAAGGATTGCAACAGATCGTCCCGTATATTTCTCCTATTATATAGAGAAAATGTATGAGGATAGTGGATTAGTTGTACAGCTGGAAGGAAAAGAAAAGTTTTCTATGGAAGGAGTAAATGTAGTTCTGGATATGGAGCGAAAAGGAAATTTTCCCAGGGCGTGTATTCAGGAAAACATCCATTATATTCCGGTGTACAAGAAAATATGGACTCAAGGGGAGAATCTTGACATTTCAGTACCTATCGGGTATAATACTGTGATTGTTAAAGGAATATAAAAAGGTTAAGTATGAAGGATAATTATAGATAGAGGAAAGGTGTAACGAACTATGGAAAAGAAAAACTTACTGACGTATGAGGGCTTGCAGAGATTAGAAGGTGAATTACAGGATTTAAAGGTAGTAAAGAGGAAGGAAGTTGCTCAGAAGATTAAGGAAGCAAGAGAGCAGGGGGACCTTTCTGAAAATGCGGAATATGATGCTGCAAAGGATGAACAGCGTGATGTTGAAGCAAGAATTGAAGAAATTGAGAAGATTTTAAAGAATGCAGAAGTAGTAGTGGAAGATGAAATTGATATAGATAAAATTAGTGTAGGCTGCTGTGTCAAGATTCATGATTGTGAGTTTGACGAGGAGCTGAAATATAAAATAGTAGGTTCGATGGAAGCAAACAGCCTTCAGGGTAAAATTTCCAACGAATCGCCAGTGGGAAAAGCCTTAATGGGAGCACGGGTAGGTGATAACGTAAAGGTGGAGACACAGGCAGGCATAATGGAATACAAGATATTGGAAATTCAGCGTTCCAATTAAGAGGAGGATACAAATGGCTCAGAATAACAATGCACCAGAGCAGGACATTAATCAGTTATTAAAGGTACGTCGGGAGAAGCTGCAGGAACTGCAGGAAAATGGAAAAGACCCTTTTCAGATTACCAAATATGACGTGACACACCACAGTGCAGAAATAAAGGACAACTACGATACATTGGAAGGACAGACCGTTTCCGTTGCAGGAAGAATGATGTTCAAACGTGTTATGGGAAAAGCATCCTTCTGTAATATTCAGGATTTACAGGGAAATATTCAGGCCTATGTGGCAAGGGATATTATAGGAGAAGATGTTTACAAGGATTTCAAGAAATATGATGTGGGTGATATTTTAGGAATTACCGGTGAAGCATTTACCACCAAAACAGGTGAAATATCTATTCATGCAGCAGAAGTAACCTTGTTAACAAAGAGTCTTCAGATTCTGCCTGAAAAATTCCATGGACTGACAGATACAGATATTAGATATCGCCAGAGATATGTGGATTTAGTTATGAATGCAGATGTAAAGGATACCTTTATTAAACGTTCTAAGGTGTTAAGCAGTATTCGTCAGTATCTGAATACACAGGGCTTTATGGAAGTAGAGACCCCGATGCTGGTATCCAATGCAGGTGGTGCAGCAGCGAGACCATTTGAAACACATTTTAATGCATTAAACGAAGACCTGAAGTTAAGGATTTCCTTAGAACTCTATTTGAAAAGATTGATTGTAGGTGGAATGGAAAGAGTCTATGAAATCGGACGTGTATTCCGTAATGAAGGAGTTGATACCAGACACAACCCGGAATTTACCCTTATGGAATTATATCAGGCATATACAGATTACCATGGCATGATGGACTTAACGGAAAATCTGTATCGCTATGTTGCAAAAGAAGTTACTGGTTCAGAGGTTCTGACTTATGGAGAACATGAGTTGGATTTATCCAAACCATTTGAACGTATTACCATGATAGATGCAGTGAAGAAATATGCTAATGTAGATTTTAATGAAATAACTACTTTAGAAGAGGCAAGAAAAGCGGCAGACGAACATCATGTCGAATATGAAGAGAGACATATGAAGGGTGATATTTTAAACCTGTTCTTCGAGGAATTTGTAGAGGATCACTTAATTCAGCCGACATTTGTTATGGATCATCCAATAGAGATTTCACCTCTCACCAAGAAGAAACCGGAAAATCCAGAGTATGTAGAGCGTTTTGAGTTCTTCATGAATGGCTGGGAGATGGCAAATGCCTATTCCGAGCTGAATGACCCAATTGACCAGCGTGCACGTTTTGAAGCCCAGGAAGCATTGCTTGCAGCAGGAGACGATGAAGCAAACACTACAGATGAAGATTTCTTGAATGCACTGTGTGTTGGTATGCCTCCTACAGGAGGAATTGGATTTGGTATTGACCGTATGGTGATGATGATGACTAATTCACAAGCGATTAGAGATGTGCTGTTGTTTCCGACGATGAAGAGTCTGGATAAATAAAGCCAGTGTTTATACGGCT
>CAZUKR010000111.1:0-8440 GCA_964620885.1 uncultured Eubacterium sp. | reverse complement strand
TAACTAATTTACAGGATTGCATTTTGGCAGAAAAAAGATTATGATACGATTAGTATATGAAGTCTGTAATTTACAAAGAACGCGAAGAAAACCAGGAGGTTTTAAGAAGAAATGAAAAAATACATATCGGCACTGGCTGTACTTCTGTTTGGTGTAATATTAATAAACCTTGCAGATATAGGTGACCGGAAAGAAATTAAAAATACAAAAGAAACCGGGCAGATTCAGGAAGTAAAGCTTCATATAGGAAGCGGTGAATGGATGGGACAAGTATTGTCTCTGGAAGAAAAGGACGAACTGATACAGGCATTTACCATTGAAGAACAGGAAGTGTATACTTTCCTTCAGGGCCCCAGAGCTTGGGAAGAAGGTGTTTCCTGGTCGGGAGAGTGGTGCTTTATGGGAGTGAAAGGGAATTCTTTTGGAAATTTCGGCTGTGGACTCTGCTGTATGGCAAATATTTATGATACTCTTTCTTCCTATACAATATCTCCTTGGGATATGTGTGAATATGCTATGACTGTTTCTGGATATGCCCCCAAGAGAAAAGCAGGAGCCATTGACTGGGGAAATATGAAGGAAGTATTGAAAAGCTGCGGCATCAGCTGTGATGTCTATTATAAGCCGGATACCTATGAGGACTTTCAGAAGCAGATGACTCAAACCAAATCAGCGGTAGTGCTGGTTTGCAGCAAAGATGATGATACCTATTGGAAAGATACACCTGGGCACTATGTAAATATCTGGCTGTATCAGGAGGACAGTGATACCGTTTTTCTGGCAGAGCCGGGAAGTCCGGAGAATAACCGTACTAGAATCCCATTGCGGTATGTTTACGATGCATTAAAGACCACAAGTAAGTTTCAGTACCTGGCAGTAGACGAATATAAAGAAGAAAATGATTTATGGAAAACAGATGGTATCGACGAGGAATGGAATCAGCCATAAAGGGGGCGGGAAATTCAATTTTCTTTTTATGTATATACTAGATATGGGAATCACATAAAAGGTGATTCCCATATCTAGTATCGTGAGGAGTCATTGGCTTTATTTCCCGCCAACCTCTGTCATAGATAATTAGCCTTCTCCCTCTTGTACGATTTGTTCCAATACCTGAATCAAATCCTGAATAGTATTTAATTGTACATTCCGTTCCAGAATACAGTTTTTCAATTCAATGGAAAGGGACTCAAATTTATCCTGTAAACCAGGAGCAATATAACTTGCCATATAGTTATCACCTCTATGAAAGTATGTGTGAAAAAAGAAAAAATAATACATTAAATAAAAAGAAAAGCTGTTATGAGAATCAGGATGTTTATAAAGGAGGAAAAGATTAATTATGATTGATGAAATATTAAAATATAACAAAGCTTTCGTTGAAGATAAAGGTTATGAAAAACATATCACCAGCAAATATCCAAATAAAAAAGTTGCTATAGTCACCTGCATGGATACAAGACTAATTGAATTGCTGCCGGCAGCACTGGGGCTGAAGAATGGTGATGCAAAAATCATAAAAAATGCAGGCGGAATTATCTCACATCCCTTTGGAAGTGCAATGCGAAGCCTGTTAATAGGAATTTATGAATTGGGTGTCCAGGAAATTCTGGTAATTGGTCATAACGATTGTGGTGCTATGTATACAGAGAGTGAAAAAATGATAGAAAAGATGAAGGCCCATGGAATAACCCAGGAGACCATTGATATGATAAAGTACTATGGTATTGACTTTGATTCCTGGCTGACAGGTTTTAGGGATTTGGATATTTCTATTAAAAAATCGGTAGAGCTGATACGTAAACATCCTTTAGTTCCAAAAGAAATAATGGTATACGGATTAATAATAGATTCTGTAACGGGGGAATTAGAAAAGATTGATTAGCAGATATAGGTGTTGGTGATCTGGCTCTTTTCTCTATGCTGAAATCAGACAGTAATATGTTACAAAACCAAAGGGAGAAAGCATAGACGCTTTCTCCCCTCGGCTTGTTTTCTTATTAAAATATTATTAGCAACCAATGTTGAAATATTTGCAAATCATAGTATATAAATCAGAACAGTTAAATTTGAAATTCATATTAGATATCCTCCTTATTTCGTATTTGTATTACTTAAGTACAATAGAATTGTAACAATTATGTAACAATTCTGCAATAGGTGATAAATGGAAAAAAAGTCATAATATGCATATTTTATGGAATCTTAAAAAGACCAATATCAGGCGGATAATAAGTAAAAAAGAAAAAGCATAAAGCTAAAATAAAAACAAGAAAAAGTAAAAGTGGTTTGTAATCTTTTAGACAACAGTTTATAGTCATATAGTAGGAAGAGACAAAAGCGATAATGATACAAAGAATAAATACGGCAATGTCCATCCAGGGAACATCAAAGCCTAAGATACCGGTGTAGGTATAGAAAAGAACAGGTACCATAAATGTTCCCAGAAGAAGTCCGAAAGAAAAGCCGGAGGCAGCACAGGGATACTTTCCATTCAGTTTATAGAGGCAGAAAATAGTGTATATAAGCGTAGGGAAGAAAATAAGTTTCATATGTTCCCAGATAGATTCATTTACGGGGGCAATCAAACCTATCAGAAAGTTATCGCCAGACCAGCTATAGGCAAAATGCAGCAGTGTACCGGCAATACTGGCGAAAATGATGCCCCAGACAGTGTAACAGCGGAGTTTTTTGTGCATAGAATAAGTTCCTTTCTATAATAAAAGTTATTTCTTATTATATGAAATAAGTGAAAAACAATACATTATGACACCAGGAGGAGTTATGACATTAAGAATAAAAAGTAATTATAAAATGACAATCTATGCTTGCTTTATCGGATATATTGTTCAGGCAATTATTAATAATTTTGTACCGCTGTTATTTCTAACATTTCATTCCAGCTATGGAATTTCTTTATCCAAGATAACATTCCTTGTAACGATTAATTTTGGAATGCAGCTGGTAATTGATATGTTGGCACCGTTTTTTGTAGACAGAATTGGCTATCGTATTTCCGTTGTAATGGCACATGTTTTTTCCGCAGCAGGATTACTGGCCCTTGTAGTGCTTCCGGGACTGTTTGCCAATCCATTCTGGGGTTTGCTGATTGCGGTTATGATATACGCGCTAGGAGGAGGACTCCTTGAGGTATTAATCAGCCCTATTGTAGAAGCATGTCCAACCAATAACAAAGAAGCAGCTATGAGTATGCTCCATTCTTTTTACTGCTGGGGACATGTGGGGGTAGTATTACTGTCCACCATATTTTTTTCCATTGGGGGAATAGAAAACTGGCCATATTTGGCTCTGTTTTGGATGGTGATTCCTCTGTCTAATATAATCTTATTTTTATTGGTGCCTATCGTTCCGCTGATGTCGGAGGGAGAAGGAATGGCGCCGTTGGAATTATTAAGTGAGAAAAGATTCTGGCTGCTGTTTCTTATGATGATATGCGCAGGAGCGGGCGAACAGTCAGTAAGCCAATGGGCATCCGCTTTTGCAGAAAAGGGATTAGGTGTAAGCAAGACAATTGGGGATTTGGCAGGTCCCATGTTTTTTGCCATCATGATGGGAACAGCAAGATTAATATATGGAAAGTACGGTGAAAAACTGAATCTGGAAAAATGTATGAAGGGAAGCGTAATTCTGTGTATAGCCAGTTATTTGATTATTGGATTCAGTCCAGTGCCAATTCTGGGACTGCTGGGATGTGGTATCTGCGGATTTTCCGTAGGGATTTTATGGCCGGGAACATTTAGCATGGCAGCAGGAAGAATCCGAAAGGGAGGAACTATGATGTTTGCATTTCTGGCTCTGGGAGGAGATGTGGGATGTTCACTAGGTCCGGCGTTGGTAGGAAGTGTATCTGGGATATTTCGGGATAACCTGAAAATAGGAATTCTGTCAGCAGTAATATTTCCAATAATATTGTTAGCGGGATTGAAAGGAAAAGAAAGCAGAACTACAAAAGATAGGAGATAACATATGCAGAGTCACAATGAAATTACGGATACAAAACTTTATAATAAAAACGATATGGTAAAGCTTCAATGTAACGATTGTAAAGGATGCTCTGACTGCTGTCAGGGAATGGGGACAACGGTTATTTTAACTCCCTATGATGTATGGCTCATGGAAAAAAATCTTGAAAAAAAATTTCCAGAACTAATAAATGAAAATCTTGAATTAAATGTGACTGATGGAATGATTCTGCCCAACTTGAAAATGGAAGGGGCTCAGGAACGGTGCGGATTCTTAAATGAAAATGATAGATGCAGCATACACCCATTTCGCCCCGGCATTTGCCGCCTTTTTCCTTTGGGCAGACAGTATACAGAACATGAAATTAAATATATTTTCTTAGAAGGGGCATGTCAAAAGGAAAATAGGACTAAGGTCAAGATAAAAAAGTGGTTAAGTATTCCGGAAATGGAGAAAAATGAAATGTTTTTACTAACATGGCATGGAATACAGAAAAAGGTACAGGAGCTGATACAAAAGACGGAAGATGAAGAAATGCTGAAAGAACTTAATATGTACCTGCTGAATCTTTTTTATATCAATCCTTACCCCCAAGAGGGATTTTATCAGGTATTTGAAGAAAGAGCACATATAGCAGGAAAATTATTGGAGAAATTAGGATAGAGAAAGGAGAAAATGGAATGATTTATCTGGATAATTTTACATTTCCGGACAGTGAAGAAGAATTTGATTTTTTCATGTCAGTAAAACGAACATGTCATGATAGTTATTATCCATTTCAGATATTATCTCAGAAAAATTTCCGACGGATTGATTTTGAACCTGTTACTATATTATATGGAGGAAATGGATCAGGGAAGACCACAGCCTTAAATGTAATTGCACAGAAACTGGGAGTAAAGCGGGAGGCACCTTATAATAGATCAGATTTTTTTGAAGAATATACTAAACGGTGCAAAATGGAGCAGGTTCAGACTCTGCCAGGGGAAAGCAGAATTATTACCAGTGATGATGTATTTGATTACATGTTGAATATGCGGGCATTAAATGAAGGAATTGATCAGAAAAGAGAAGAACTGTTTGGGGAATATCTGGAGGCGAAATATGCAGACTTTACGTTTCAATCATTGGATGATTATGAAAGGCTGAAAAAAGTAAATCAGGCACGTACAAAGACCCAGTCTAAGTTTGTGCGGAAAAATATGATGGGGAATGTGCGGGAGCGTTCCAATGGAGAAAGTGCTTTTTTATATTTCTCAGAAAAGATTAAGGAGAATGCACTGTATCTTCTGGATGAGCCGGAAAATAGTTTATCAGCGTCAAATCAGATAAAGTTATTAAAGTTTATAGAAGACTCAGCAAGATTTTTCAACTGTCAGTTTGTAATTGCCACCCACTCTCCTTTCTTATTATCCATGAAAAGTGCAAAAATATATGATATGGATGAAGAAGTGGTAGATATTAAAAAATGGACGGAATTAGAAAATGTTCGTATTTACCATAAGTTTTTCAAACAGCATGAAGATGAATTTGAATAAGCTTTTTAGAAAAAAACTCGCTTAATTGATACAAAGGGCGAAAATAGAAAAGTTGCAAAACCACCAAAATAAAGTGTCTTTATGCGGTTATGCTGGCATCTGCATTTGCTGTGCATGTGGGAGGCACGGTTAAAAATTTTATGATGAGAAAGTTTTTGCAGGGAAAAACGGGTATACAGATGTAGCTCAAAACACATTGGATTATGGATTGGGCTGCTTTTCTAAGGTAAAAAAAGATGGAACGATGGACTATTATGCGGAAATGCTAAAAAGAGAAAATCCAATATTTAAGGATAGTGTTATTTCGTCTTTGAATAATGATGCAGTTGCCGTAATCCCAAATGGCTCCAGGCTATCTGATATGGAGATTGAATTTGATTATGATGAAACCGTGGGAAATGTTGTTGCAAATTTATTGATATATTCAGACAAGGGAGGAAAACATCTATGAAAAAACGGTTGTTTTTTGTAAAATTAATAAGTTGTGTAATGATCTGTGCGTTTCTTTTAACTGGCTGTCTTGGCAAGTATGGTGTAGGACAAGAGCCGGAAGCAGATGCAGAGGATTTTCTAATAGAGACAACGGCAGAACCGGAGGTATTAAAACCTGAAATAATTGAAGCAGACTGGTCAGAGCATTTTGACGGATTGAATGGAGCAGCGGTCATATATGATGCTTCTGCCCTGAGATTTCATATATATAATAGTGTGCTTGCCGAAACAAGACGGTCGCCATGTTCTACATTTAAGATCATTTCATCCCTGATCGCTTTAGAAAATGGGATCATTGATCCCGATGATTCCACACACAAATGGAGTGGTGAGGTATTTTGGAATGAAAAATGGAACAATGATATTGATTTTAGCGGGGCTTTCCATGAATCATGTGTCTGGTATTTCAGAGAAGTCATAGATGAGGTCGGTCAGGAACTTATGCAGGAAGAATTAGACAGGATTTCTTATGGTAATTGTAATATTTCTGACTGGGAAGGAAGGCTGAACACAAATAACAATAACCGTGCCCTGACCGGATTTTGGATTGAGTCATCACTGGCCATTTCGCCCAAGGAACAGACCGAAGTGATGGAGCGTATTTTTGGGGAGGCTTCCGTTTATTCAGAAACAGTACGGAATGAATTAAGGGAAGTCATGCTGGTGGATACGCAGAAGGAAGCGGGGATTTCTGTTTATGGAAAGACCGGAATGGGTAAGGCAGAAGGAGTCACTGTGGATGCGTGGTTTGCCGGATTTGCGGAAAATGCCGGGAAAAATATTTATTTCTGTGTTTATCTCGGAAGGACAGATGATAAAAACGTAACCAGTGCAATAGCAAAAGAGATTGCTCTCCGACTGGTATCAGATTATTGCGATACCTCCCGAAAGGAGATGGAGTGAGGTCTTTATGAAGAAGCGGTGGAAACGGATAAGGATATTGAGGGGTGTAAGATGGAAATAAAAGCATAGAAAAAACTGCGGTATTGCCTGCCGCAGTTTTTTACTGCCTTTTCCGATTTGAACCCTCCTCCTACGGGGCAAAATCAAAAAGTATGGCAAAATCAAAAGGTTTGGGATAAAATCAAATTGTATCAAAGACGGTGGGAAGATAGAGTATATTGTTACCAAATATTATGGTAAGTATATGAAAACATAACTTGAAGGAATGGAAGATAAAAATAATTAGTATAGCCCAATACTATTGACAAAGCCTTGTAATATGCTAAAATTATTAGTAATCGTGAAATGTAAAGAAAAGGTGGGTTTCTCTTATGGGAAGACAGGCATTATCTATTCTGGTTGAGAATACACCAAATGTACTCAGCCACGTATCTGGGCTTTTCAGCCGCAGAGGATATAATATTGACAGTATCTCAGCAGGGGTTACAGCAGATCCAAGATTCACAAGGATTACGATTGTATCCAGTGGAGATGAATTGATTCTGGAACAGATTGAAAAGCAGCTTGCAAAGTTGGAAGATGTCATTGATATTAAGCAATTGGAAAATGACAATTCTGTATGCAGAGAGCTCATTTTAATTAAGATTAGTGTAAAGAGTACTGAACGTCAGCCGGTTATTTCGATAGCTGAGATTTTCAAGGCGAAAATCGTAGATGTGACCAATGATTCCATAATGATAGAACTGATTGGAAGTCAGAATAAGCTGAATGCATTTTTAGAGCTATTGGAAAACTATGAGATTTTAGAAATGGCAAGAACAGGTATTACAGGACTCACCAGAGGAACCGCAGATGTGCGGATGTTCGATTAAGCAAAAGAAGTAAATACTATTTATTATGCCAAGCATAATGAGATATTTAATAATATTCTAGGAGGATAAGAAAATGGCAGCAAAAATATTTTATCAGGAAGATTGTAACCTTTCATTATTAGAAGGAAAAACAATTGCAATTATCGGCTACGGCAGTCAGGGACATGCACATGCATTAAACTTAAAGGATTCAGGGTGCCATGTCATCATTGGACTTTATAATGGAAGTAAATCCTGGGCAAAAGCAGAAGCACAGGGATTTGAAGTATATAATGCAGATGAAGCAGCTAAAAAAGCAGATATTATTATGGTTCTGATCAATGACGAATCACAGGCAGATATGTACAAAAGAGACATTGAGCCAAACTTAGAAGAAGGAAACATGTTAATGTTCGCACATGGTTTCAACATTCATTACGGAGCAATTGTAGCACCTAAGAATGTAGATATAACCATGATTGCACCAAAAGGACCTGGACATACTGTTAGAAGTGAGTACCAGGAAGGAAAAGGTGTTCCATGTCTTATCGCAGTAGAGCAGGATGCAACTGGTAAAGCACATGATATCGCTCTGGCATATGCACTGGGAATCGGTGGAGCAAGAGCAGGTGTTCTTGAAACAACATTCAGAACAGAAACAGAAACAGACCT
>CAZUKR010000110.1:0-8444 GCA_964620885.1 uncultured Eubacterium sp. | reverse complement strand
AAGGAATTCCAAAGTGCATTGCATTTTGGAATTCCTTTTTTCTTTGGAAAATTATGTATTGATTTTTTTGGCAGATAAGAATATAATAAAAAAGCAATATATAGTGTGGAGATTTTATTTAAACACTATATTTAGTTATTTGGAGGAAGAAAATGAGAATTATTAAAAGAAGCGGAAAAGAAGTTGGGTTTGACGTTACGAAGATTATTGATGCGATCCTTAAGGCCAACAGAGAAGTACCTGAAAACGAGCAGTTAACAGAAAAACAGGTTTTAACCATTACAGAATGGATCACAGATTGTTGTGATGCCATGGACAGAACCTACAACGTAGAAGAAATTCAAGACCTGGTAGAAAATCAGTTGATGGAATATAGGGCCTTTGGAGTAGCGCGAAAGTATATAACATATCGTTATAAACGAGCACTTGTGCGTAAGTCTAATTCTACAGATCAGCAGATTTTAAGTCTGATTGAATGCAATAATGAAGAAATTAAGCAGGAGAATTCCAACAAAAACCCTGTGGTAAACAGTGTGCAGAGAGACTATATGGCGGGAGAAGTCAGCAAAGATATCACAAGACGATTCTTACTTCCCGATAACATTGTGCAGGCACACGAAGAAGGAATCATTCACTTTCACGATGCAGATTATTTTGCACAGCATATGCATAACTGTTGTCTGGTGAATCTGGAAGATATGCTGCAAAATGGGACCGTTATCAGTGAAACAATGATTGAAAGGCCGAAGAGCTTTTCTACAGCATGCAATGTGGCGACTCAGGCAATTGCCCAGATTGCAAGTTCACAGTATGGCGGACAGAGTATTACACTTTCTCATCTGGCTCCCTTTGTAGATGTAAGCCGTCAGAAGCTCAAAAGAATTGTAGAGGCGGAATTTTCGCAGGCAGGACTGGAGCTGAACCAAGAAAAGATAAATGAAATAGCAGAAATGCGTGTACGGGAAGAAGTTAAGCGAGGCGTACAGATGATACAGTATCAGGTGATAACATTGATGACAACCAATGGACAGGCTCCTTTTGTGACTGTATTTATGTATCTGGATGAAGTGCCGGAAGGGCGTACAAGAGATGACCTTGCCATGGTAATTGAAGAGATGTTGGCGCAGCGCATACTGGGTGTAAAAAATGAAAAAGGTATTTATATTACACCAGCATTTCCAAAGCTTATCTATGTGCTGGAAGAAGATAATGTTCAGGAAGGCACCAGATATTGGGAAGTAACCAAACTTGCAGCGAAATGTACAGCAAAGCGTATGGTACCGGATTATATTTCAGAAAAAATTATGAAAGAAAATAAAGAAGGAAACTGTTATCCCTGCATGGGATGTCGTTCTTTCCTTACCGTATATAAAGACGAAAACAATAATTCCAAGTTCTATGGCAGATTTAATCAGGGAGTAGTTACACTGAATCTGGTAGATGTGGCGTGTTCTTCCGGCGGAGATATGGAAAAATTCTGGCAGATTTTCAATGAGCGTTTGGTTCTTTGCCGGGAAGCACTGATGTGCCGCCACAATCGTCTGAAGGGAACAACATCAGATGTGGCTCCTATCTTATGGCAGTATGGAGCACTGGCAAGATTGAAAAAGGGAGAAACCATTGACAAGCTGTTATATGGCGGATATTCAACAATTTCTCTTGGATACGCTGGATTATGTGAATGTATCCGGCATATGACCGGAAAATCTCATACGGATCCGGAAGCAACACCTTTTGCAATGAAAATCATGAAGAGTATGAATGATGCATGTCAAAAGTGGGCGGAAGAAACCAATATTGCATTTAGCCTGTACGGCACTCCGTTAGAGTCTACTACTTATAAATTTGCAAGATGCCTTCAGCGCCGTTTTGGAGTTATTGAAGGTGTGACTGATAAAAGTTATATTACCAACAGCTATCATGTACATGTAACAGAAGAAATAGATGCATTCAAGAAACTGACATTCGAATCTCAATTTCAGAAACTATCACCGGGCGGTGCAGTAAGTTATGTAGAAGTTCCCAATATGCAGAACAATATTGAGGCAGTGCTTACATTAATGCAGCATATTTATGAAAATATTATGTATGCGGAATTGAATACAAAAAGCGATTATTGTCAGGTGTGCAATTATGAAGGTGAAATAAAAATTATTTCAGATGGAAATGCAAAGCTTGTATGGGAATGTCCAAGCTGTGGAAACCAGGATCAGGATAAGATGAATGTAGCCCGCAGAACTTGTGGATATATCGGAACACAATTCTGGAATCAGGGAAGAACTCAGGAAATACAGGAAAGAGTTTTGCATTTATAGAAGAGGAATGTATGAAATATGCAGAAATAAAAAACACTGATATTGCAAACGGAACAGGGGTGCGTGTATCCCTGTTCGTTTCAGGATGTACCCATCATTGTGAAGGATGCTTTAATTCCCAAACATGGGATTTTGAGTATGGAAAAGAATTTACAGAACAGACAGAGGCTGAATTGCTTCAGGCGCTGAAACCAGGATTCATTGCAGGACTGACGCTGCTGGGTGGAGAGCCTTTTGAACCAGAGAATCAAAGAAGCCTGGTACCATTTTTAAAAAAAGTTCGGAAAGCATATCCGGAAAAAAGTATCTGGTGCTATACAGGCTACCAGATGGAACATGACCTGCTGGTAGAAAGCAGGGCCAGATGCGAAGTCACCGATGAAATGCTTTCATATCTGGACGTATTGGTAGACGGGCAGTTTGTATTAGAAAAAAAGAATATATCCCTAAAGTTTCGAGGTTCTTCAAATCAGAGGATTATAGATGTAAAAAGAACTTTGTTAGAAAGAAAAATGGTTCCCTTGGAATTTTAGGAAAGTGCGTCGGTAGAATGGCGGCTAAAAATAGAAAGTTTATGATATCCCTTGGGGAAATAAGACTTTCTATTTTTTTGCAATAAATTAAAAAAATATTAAGACATGGAAGCAAAATAGGAAAGAAAAAGGACAATTTATTAAAAAAGAAGGTTCATTTGCTATAGTAGATATAATTTTTTGAAAGGAGAGCAATATGAGACGAGAGAGGACGGCACGTAAGTATTATGAAAAAGAAAATCTTGAAAAATACTTTAAAGTGATTTGGGTGAATTTAAGAAATAATGATTGCGATCTGCTAAAAGGACCGGAAGATGAAAGAAAATTAATGAATATATTGCTAAACGATTATAATTGCAGTAAATATGATAAATGGGTAACTTTAATTGCCAATGAAAAGGTCAACAAGGAGGATGCAGACTATTTTAAGAAAGTCCTTTCTAGTGCGGATATTAAGAAGGAATTTCAAAAGAAAAAAGGGGACTTGGAGTATTGTTACATTTATAATGTCGATGGGGAAGAACGCAGGGTGCGTACTAGAATCAGTCATAGAACTGGGATTCGTTGTTTTCCGGGTGAAATTATGATATATGTGGAAATTTAAGAAGAGGGTTGAATAAATTTAAGAAGAGTAGTAAAATGACAATACAGTTATGTAAACCGTATAGATAAAAGGAGAATACAATGTCAGGAATACATAAAAATGCATTGGAAACCATAGGAAATACTCCGATAATAGAGCTCTGCAATATAGAGGAAAAATATAATCTGTCTGCAAAGCTGCTGGCAAAATTGGAGTTTTTTAATCCGGCAGGAAGTGCCAAGGACAGGATTGCCAAAGAAATGGTAGAAGATGCGGAACGCAGGGGACTCTTGAAACCGAATGCTACACTGATAGAACCAACTTCTGGAAACACAGGAATTGGACTGGCAGCTGTTGCAGCAGTTAAGGGATACCGGGCGATTTTTGTTATGCCTGAGACAATGAGTGCGGAACGTATTAATATTCTTCGGGCATATGGTGCAGAAATTGTATTGACAGAGGGAGCCAAAGGCATGATGGGTTCTATCGAGAAAGCAGAAAGTCTTGCGGCAGAAATTCCCGGAAGTTTTATTCCGGCACAATTTAGCAATTTAGCCAATGTACAGGCTCATGAGAAGACAACTGGACCGGAAATCTGGAAAGATACAGAAGGAAAGGTGGATATTTTTGTTGCCGGAGTTGGAACAGGCGGAACCATTACCGGGGCAGGAAAGTATTTAAAGAAGCAGAACCCTCATATACAGATTGTTGCGGTAGAGCCGGCAGGATCACCGTTGTTATCCGGAGGCGTAAGCGGTCCCCATAAAATACAGGGGATAGGAGCTAATTTTATACCGGAAATTTTAGATAGAGATATCTATGATGAAGTACTGGCTATTGCAGATGAAGACGCTATCAGCTGCGCCAGAGAAATAGGAAAGACAGAAGGAATTCTAGTAGGGATTTCAGCTGGGGCGGCATTAAAGGCAGCTATAGAACTTGCCCAAAGACCCCAAAATAAAGGAAAAAATATCGTGATTCTTTTTACGGATGGCGGTGATCGCTATTATTCCACAGAATTATTTCAGTAACAGACAGATAAAGCTTGCGAAGAATGAGGTAAAAAATGCTGAGAAGAGAACGTAGGAGAAAACGGAGAATTATTATAGGATGTGTGTCAGGAGCAGTTGGAATTCTGTTGCTGGTATACTTGGGACTAGCCTTTTATTTTAAGGATCATTTCATGTTCCGGACAGAAATCAATGGATGGAAAGTAGGGGGCATGACCGCAGAAGAGGCGGAAAAGAAAATCGGCGATCACGTAGAGGACTATCTATTGACCGTGTTTGACCGTGACAAGGGAAAACACCATGTAAATGGAAGGGAAATAGAGTGTGAATATGTACCTGATGGTACAGTGAAAAAATTGCTAAAAGAACAGAATTCATTTGGCTGGGTTATTTCTGTTTTTAAAATAAAAGAAGAAAAAGCCGCACTTACCATGATTTATGAGGAAGATTTAGTTGCAGATGCGGTGACAGAGATGGATTGTTTTCAGAAAGACAATATAACGGAACCTCAGGATGCCCAGATTTTACTTGGAGAGGATGGGTATTATGTGGAACCGGAAGTTATGGGAAGTCATATGATTTATGACAACGTATTGGAAAAGGTAAAAAAGGCAATTGCAGCAGGAGAAGAATCTGTTACCTTGACGGATGATGATTATGAGAATCCGGAATATACGAAAAAAAGTAAAGAAGTAAAAGATGCAATGAAAACTATTAAAAAATATTTAAAAACCACCATTACATATGAAGTGCCTGAGTCCAAGGAGGCCATAGATTCTGACCAAATTGAAAAGTTTATTGAGGTAGAGGAAGACTATAAAGTTACACTCAATGAAAAAGAGATAGAAAACTATGTCCAGAGTCTGGCAAGTAAGTATAATACCTATGCAGATGTCCGGTCTTTTAAGACTTCTTCCGGTGATACGGTAGAAATCGGCGGCGGCGATTATGGGTGGATTGTAAACAAGGCGGATGAGGCAGAACAGCTCAAGGCTGATTTGAAAAAAGGAAAAGCCGTAAGCCGGGAACCGATATACTCTCAAAGAGCATTTGTAGAGGAAAAGAATGACATTGGAAAT
Organism: uncultured Eubacterium sp.; assembly: GCA_964620885.1. Classification (GTDB taxonomy): domain Bacteria; phylum Bacillota; class Clostridia; order Lachnospirales; family Lachnospiraceae; genus Petralouisia. Next base: position 2,924 of record CAZUKR010000110.1, on the reverse strand, counting down.
ACTTATATTGAGATTGATTATACGAAACAGCATCTCTGGTATTATGAAGATGGCGCACTGGTGGTAGAAAGCGATATTGTTTCAGGAAATATCAGTAGAAATAACGGTTCTCCTGACGGCGTATTTAAGATTGTGTATAAAGACAGTCCGGCGGTTCTGCGGGGAGAAGATTATGAATCCGATGTAACTTATTTTATGCCTTATGCCTATAACGTGGGAATTCATGATGCTTCCTGGCGTAATGGGAAGTTTGGCGGAGAAGTATATAAGACCAATGGTTCTCATGGCTGTATTAACGCATCTTTAGATGTGGCAAAGCAGATTTTTGAGAAAGTAAAGGTAGGAACGCCGGTCATCGCTTATTATAGAGAGCCGGTAGTGCTGACAGCAGAAAACTGCAGGATTTCCAATGCTTATTCATATAAAAAACCAGAAGAAGAGAAAACACCATAAAGGAAGAAAGTCCCTTGTTATAAGTTTAATGGCTTATAGCAGGGGATTTTTTCCTTTATTTAATATCTTTTCATAAAATATCATTATTAAATAGCCAGAACAATGATATCTTTAACAAGTTGTGTAAAAAAACAAAAAATAGAGTAAGAGGTGGGACATATTGTATATGAGAAAAGCGGTAGCAGAGCTCTTTTTGGGGTGGCTGGGTCAAAACATGGAACTGGAAGAGGAACAGAAAAAAGTATCCGTTAACTATGTTTACCGCCACTACCGGGATATTAAGGAAATCATAGAAGCTTATGGAGCATTGCAGAAAGAAGAAGACTATCAGTCGTTGGAACTTTCTTTGGAAAATAAAGGCGGGACATTAAAAATCGGAAATCAGACCGTAGCGGAAGGAAAGCATAAAATAAAAGAACTTCTGGAGGTCATGACAGAAGCTGTCCAGGATATCCTTCCTCTGGGAACTGTAGTAGAGTTAAAACAAGAGGAAATTCCCAAAGAACAACGAGAAGGAAAAGGAGCCCTGCGGGTGGTAATTACCAGACGGTTTCTGGAAATAGAAGGAGAAACAGAATACCTGCCATACAGCGGTGTATTGTATCCGGTGGGCGCTATCAGCCAGGAACAGCAGGTTTATTTCACAGGACATGCAGTGAAGAATATTCTCCACAGGGGCTATTCCGACGAATCAGAGTTGGCTTATGTGCTCCATACAAAAGAAATCATTCTGCAAAAGAGGCTCCGCAGCATCATGTTTTTGGAGGAAGAGTACCATGACAAAATATCAGATTCAAAATAAGATACAGGAGCATGAAAACCGCATAGAAAGCTGTCGAAACGGCATACGTACCCATGAAAGCAGAATAGAGCAGTACCAAGGATTACAGCAGAGACTGGAATCCAGCCATCAACGTTTCCTGGAATTTAGCCGTACTCATAAAAACAGGATACGCACCGGAGGAAATGGATTTCGGAACCTCAATGCAATAGGCGGCTATATGGAAGAGCTTGCGGGGTATCTGGAAGGCAAAGAATTTCGCAAGGCAGAGCAGGATTATACAAGGGCGAAAGAGGTATTGAACTGTAAAAAGGAGCAGGAACAGAAAAACAAAGAGGGATTGGAAGGGGAAATCAGCAGACACCAGGAGGACATCCGTTACCTGAATACGAAATTAACCCAGATGGAAAGAGCAGGATTATAAAAATGTACGATATAGAATACGATATTCTGGTGAATGAAGAAAAGATGCAGTCGGTAGCAAAAGAATTAAAGAAACGTGCCGGGACATATGAAAAAGAGCTGAAAGAATACCAGACCTTACTTTCCGACCTTGTTTCTGATACGGTGATGGAAGGAGAGGCGGCAAAAAATCTATCCTTGTTTGAGAGGCAGGTCAGAAAACTCAGTAAAGAGGCGGAACAAATTACAAAGGAAATCGTCCGGCTGGTAGAAAAGTATCATAAAGATATGGATGAAGCAGACAGTTATATATACTAGAGGGGAAGGAACATGGCACAAATAAAAATAAATATCCGAAATCTTGAAAAAAAGAGAGTAAAGCTGAAAAAAATGATATCTGCACATAAAGCGGACGAGGCAAAAAAAGCATCCCTTGAAAGTGGAAGTGCCGGGAAAGCAGAAGAGCAGCTTCAAAAATCCGAAAAGAGAATGAAGCAGATATCAAAAGACCTAGAAAATACCATGGATGCAACCCTACAGTTTCTTACCGGGTTACAGGATGGGATTCTGGAAAGGGAAGAAATGTTTCTTAAAGTGCTGGATAAGGTAAAATAGGAGGGGAAGAAAATGACAAGGGATTTTACAGCCAGTACCGTAACCCAGCTGCAGCGGATGGTAAAGGAAAACCACGAAAAGTCATATCTGTTTAATATAGAAGACGCCATCAATGACTTCCGCCAGCCGGAACTGGAGATTGCTGATTATATCAACGATATTGAATCCTATCAGCAGACGATGTTTGATAAACACGATATGTCGGAAAAGAAGTTTGACCAGATTCTGAAAGACGTACAGCGTGTAGATCAATATTATGGGAAACAGCTGGCTCTTATGGAAAAGAAACTGGAAGGATATCACAAGAAGGTAAAAGCAGTAAGCAAGATGCTCCAGCCGGACAAGCTGGCCATGAACCATAAGGAATACTTCCAAAGTATGCGGGAAATTAACAAACAGTATAAGAGTTTAAAGAAAACCTTAAAATACCAATCGGAAGAGGTGCAGCTTGAACTCTGGCTGTCCACCGATTACAAGCTGACAGAACAGGAGATGGAAGATGCCCAGTCCATGCTGGATGAGTATTTTGCACCGGGAACAGCGGCCCAGAAACTTCGGGATGCGAATAGTGCCGGTATGGCAGGGGTTATGCGTAATAAAATGACAGATAAAGAAAGTCAGAAATATCAGTTGATGGCAGCGTTGTCCAATAAAACAAGTACATGGAACTCAT
>CAZUKR010000109.1:0-8506 GCA_964620885.1 uncultured Eubacterium sp. | reverse complement strand
CAACCAAAGGCAAAAAAGAACGTGTTGGACGTATCCTTCAGATGCATGCCAACAAACGTCAGGAACTTGAAAAAGTTTACTCCGGAGATATTGCAGCAGCAGTAGGGTTCAAATTTACTGCAACAGGTGATACCATCTGTGATGAACAGCATCCGGTAGTCTTGGAATCCATGGAATTCCCAGAACCAGTTATTGAATTGGCAATTGAGCCTAAAACAAAAGCTGGACAGGGTAAAATGGGTGAAGCTCTTGCAAAACTTGCAGAAGAAGATCCTACTTTCCGTGCACATACCAATGCAGAAACAGGACAGACAATTATCGCAGGTATGGGTGAGCTTCATTTGGAAATCATCGTTGACCGTCTCCTTCGTGAATTCAAGGTAGAAGCGAACGTTGGTGCTCCACAGGTTGCTTATAAAGAGACATTTACCAAATCGATTGATCAGGAATACAAATATGCAAAACAGTCCGGTGGACGTGGACAGTACGGACACTGTAAAGTTAAATTTGAGCCAATGGATGCCAATGGAGAAGAATTATTTAAATTTGACACTGCCGTTGTGGGTGGTTCTATTCCAAAGGAATATATTCCAGCTGTCGGCGCAGGTATCGAAGAAGCTACAAAAGCAGGTATTCTTGCAGGCTTCCCGGTAGTAGGTGTACACGCTACTGTATATGATGGTTCTTATCATGAAGTCGATTCTTCTGAAATGGCATTCCACATTGCTGGTTCTATGGCATTTAAAGAAGCTATGAAGAAAGCGACACCAGTATTGTTAGAGCCAGTTATGAAAGTAGAAGTAACTATGCCGGAAGAATATATGGGTGATGTTATCGGTGATATCAACTCCCGTCGTGGACGTATCGAAGGTATGGATGACCTTGGCGGCGGTAAGATTGTACGTGCATTCGTACCACTTGCTGAAATGTTCGGGTACTCCACAGATTTACGTTCTAAGACTCAGGGACGTGGTAATTACTCCATGTTCTTCGAAAAATATGAGCAGGTACCTAAGTCAGTTCAGGAAAAAGTTATTTCTGCAAAAGGTGAATAAAGAGTAGATAAAACACTTGAAAAATCAGTGGCTATCGCATATAATCAGAAATAGCCGAGTAACTTTTTAAAATAAAAAAGATAGCCCAAAAAGGGCATGAAATTAAGGAGGACGTTATAAAATGGCTAAAGCTAAATTTGAAAGAAACAAAACACATTGTAATATCGGAACCATTGGTCACGTAGACCATGGTAAAACAACTTTAACAGCAGCAATTACAAAAGTACTTGCTACAAGAGTTGATGGAAATCAGGCTACAGATTACGACAATATTGATAAAGCTCCAGAAGAAAGAGAAAGAGGTATTACTATCTCTACATCTCACGTTGAGTATGAAACAGATAAGAGACATTATGCACACGTTGACTGCCCAGGCCATGCTGACTATGTAAAGAACATGATCACTGGTGCTGCACAGATGGACGGAGCTATCTTAGTAGTAGCTTCTACTGACGGTGTTATGGCTCAGACAAAAGAGCATATCTTATTATCCCGTCAGGTAGGTGTACCTTACATCGTTGTGTTCATGAACAAATGTGACATGGTTGATGATGAAGAATTACTTGAATTAGTAGAAATGGAAATCACTGAAATTCTGGAAGAGTATGAATTTACAGATTGCCCAATCATCAAGGGTTCCGCTTTAAAAGCTCTGGAAGATCCAAACGGAGAATGGGGCGACAAAATCATGGAATTAATGTCATCTGTTGATGCTCATATTCCAGACCCACAGCGTGCAACTGATATGCCTTTCTTAATGCCAATTGAAGATATCTTCACAATTACAGGACGTGGAACTGTTGCTACTGGTAGAGTAGAGCGTGGAATTCTTCATGTAAACGAAGAAGTTGAAATCGTTGGTATCAAAGAAGAAAAAATGAAGAGTGTTGTAACCGGAATCGAAATGTTCCGTAAATTATTAGATGAAGCACAGGCTGGAGACAATATCGGAGCATTGCTTCGTGGTGTTCAGAGAACTGACATCGAAAGAGGTCAGGTTCTTGCAAAACCAGGTTCTGTAACTTGCCATAAGAAATTTACAGCTCAGGTTTATGTTTTGACAAAAGATGAAGGTGGACGTCATACTCCTTTCTTCAACAACTACAGACCACAGTTCTACTTCAGAACAACTGACGTAACTGGTGTATGTAACTTACCAGACGGTGTAGAAATGTGTATGCCTGGAGATAACATCGAAATGAGCATTGAACTGATTCACCCAATCGCTATGGATCAGGGTCTTACATTCGCTATCCGCGAAGGTGGACGTACAGTTGGTTCAGGTCGTGTTGCTACAATCGTTGAGTAATCAATAGAATAAAAGCATAAAATAACCGCAATTCCTTTGTATAGAGGAATTGCGGTTTTTATATTGTAGTAAAGTGCCTTGTCCCTCAAGAATGTGGCATTTACAATAGCAAATAGTGAAATATTAACCAAAATATGGTATTATTATAAAATATAATGTTATTTTATGAAAATAAAAAATATGCAAAACGCGTATCGCGAATGGAGAAACGCGAATTTAAAGCCAAAGGGTAAAAATTTAGGGACAAAATGTCTATATAAGGACATTTATGGCTATTATTAGGAAAAGGACAAACAGGAGATACATATATGATAAGGATTGCAGTGGTAGATGACCAAAAGGAAATTACAGACCATATAGCTGGAATTGTTCAAAAATATTTTGAAGGATGCCAGGAGGAGTTTAAGGTAAAATGTTATCAATTTCCTAGAGAACTTATATGGGATTTGCAGGAGAATGATTATTATGATATATTCCTTATAGATATAGAAATGAGTATAAATGGACTGGAAGTAGCTAAGTTTATCAGGGAGATGTATTTAGAACCTTATATTGTATTTATTACTTCTTATGTTCAATATAGTGTTAAGGGATATGAGTATAATGCTTACCGTTATATTATAAAAGAAGAAGTAGATGAGAAGCTGCCGTTAGCCTTGGAAGCTATGAATAAGATGCTGAAAAAGGTGGAACATCGTCAGTATGTAATCGAATGCTACTCTAGAATAGAAAAGATTGATTATAAAGATATTTATTACATATATGTTGATGGAAAATACACCTATTTTTGTACCAGCCGGGGAAGTTCTCGAGTAAGAAAACCACTTGCAACTGTTTTTCAAGAATTAAATGCTTCGGAATTTGTATATGCCGATAAGGGACGTGTAGTGAATCTTCAGCACGTTATGAGGTTGGAGAGTGGAATCGTAGATATGCGTAATGGAGAGCAGGTTCCAGTAAGTTCACCACAATTAAAAAAGTTAAAACAGGCAATTAGTGACTATTGGAGGAACAAGCTATGATACTATATCATACAGTGCGAATTGCAGAGATACTGGTAATTGTGTGGGTAGGGTTTCTGTTGATTACAAGAACCTATGAAATGCGCTGGAATAGAATGGTAAGTAAAATAGCAATAGGAATTGTGCTGTCATTATTAACAGCATTGATGGCAGGAAACAGTTTTTGGTTTAGATATTCTGGTATAGAGTATGTAATGGGCGGTACAGTTATATTTTTATTAGTACTGATTTTTTATCGGATTCCTGCTCTATGTGCAGGAGTATACAGCCTGTTATTATGGGCAAATCTGGATGTGTTTCATTTTATTATACTAATTATTGTTAGTAATGCTACGAAAGCTGGAAATGTACATAATTTTAATGCGGATGTTACGGCAGGCCATCCTGCTGAGGCAATTCGAAGTATTTGTGTCATCGGTATAGTACTAACCTTGTACCGGAAAAGGGAGGGACAATCATTTATCCATTTGAATAGACGTAAAGGATATATTGCGATACTGGTGCTGGTTATTATAGAATTTATAACCATGTGTCTTGTGTTTTCGCAGAATATGCTGGAAGTGGCTTCAGATGAGAGAAATGTTCAAGTTGCAGTGTTTTTTCTGATAGCAATAATATGTGTTGGTGTCCTTTGTATTATATATAATTCTTATACAGAGGAGAAACAGCAGATTCAGCTCTTGCGGGTAAAGAACAGTATGGTGGAACAGCAGTTTGACGATTTCAGAGAGAATTATGAACTAAAGCGAAGACAGGTACACGATACCGTTCAGCAGAATCTTCTTTTGCAAGGATACCTAAGGGAAGGAAAGGTAGAAGAAGCCTGCCGTTATCTAGATGAGATTCAAAGTGAGATTAAAAGGTGTGGAATCAAAGGAGAAACAGGCATATCTGCCATCGATATAATTCTCCACTATAAGCGCAGAAGGGCGGAAAAGGAAAGGATAGAAATCAAGACCAATATAGAAGTTTATTTCTGTCCCCTGGAACGGAATGACTTAGGTGTATTATTGGGGAATCTTCTGGATAATGCCATAGAGGCAGCTACGGAACTGCTGGATTCCCAGCGAATTATAAAATTAGAGATGAAGACAATAAATCATATCTTTTTACTAGAGGTAGAAAATGAATACATTGGGCAACGGAAGCTGTGTGAAGGCAAGTATATCACCACCAAGAGGGACAAGGATGCCCATGGACTGGGGCTGGAAAGCTGCAGACGAATTGTGGAAGGCTATGGAGGAGATTTTCGTATATTAGATGACGGAAATACCTTTAAAGTAGAAATTACAATATTCAAGGAGGCAGAAAAATGAAGAGAACAAATGAAACAACCAAGTATCAGGAACAGTGGAACACAGCCGGCAATCTGAAGTTGGAGTTGGAAGAGATGGACAAGCTTCAAGATGCCGGAATGGACGGAAAAGGTGGTTATAAAACGATAAGCTTAGGTGGATTTCTTACAATTTTATGTTGCTAGTGAATACAAAAGGCGGTAAAACTAAGGTTTACCGCCTTTTGTATTATATATTGAGGGTGTGGAAGACACTTTGTTATTATAAAAGCAAATTGGGATGCCGGGGATGAGGCTGTTAGGAGAAAGACCATGAACATTTTAGAAGGGATAACAGAACAAGAGGAGCAGAGGGATTACTGGAATCAGATGCTGGGGGAAGAACTGCTGAATCAGCTATTAGAAGAGAAAGAGAATTATACAGCTTTTTTGGAAGAAGAAATACCCTTGGATATGGAAAGAATTTATCAGTTTCTGGAACAGGATGTTAAGGATGTAGAAGGACTGAAAAAAGAGTGGGTATTTTATCCTTTTTTTAATCGTATCCGCTATTATATATTGCTGGAAATAGAAAAGATATTTCAGCAGAATGATTTTGTTCAAATAGGGGAAGATATATCTTCAAAGCTGGCAGAACAATATGTGGAAGGCATTCAGTGGATAGCTCTCCGCTGTTTGATGCAGGAAATGGGAGCATTGAAGCAGGAAGGGGCATTAGAAGGAGAAAACATAGAACAGGAATATGAATTCTTTTTAAACGCATATTTGTCAAGTAATGAATTTTTAAAAGATATTATGATCAGATATCCTGTTATGATGGGACTGATCTTAAAAAAAATAGATGCATATACCTCTTATCTGGAACAAATATTAAGACATTTGGAACAGGAAAAAAAATTATTGGAAGAAAGGCTGTGCAACGGCAGGAAGATTAATACAATTACAAAGATGCAGGCTGGATTATCCGATGAACACAAACTGGGGAAAACGGTAGTAAGAATGGTTTTTGATAATGGGTACACCCTTTATTATAAGCCCAGAAGTCTACAGTCAGAGCAGGAATATCAGAAAATATATCATTGGGTTTGTGATGTCTGCGGCCTTGATAATTATGACAGAGGGATTCTGGAGTGGGGGAAATATGGCTGGGAAGGCGAGGCGGTTTCAAAGCCCTGCAATAGTAAGGCGGAAATAAGGCGTTATTACGAAAGAATTGGAATCCATCTGTGTCTTTCCTATTTGTTTGGGGTATCAGATATTCATTATGAGAACATTATAGCAAGTGGGGAATATCCCGTACTGATTGATATGGAAGTGTTTCCGGGAGGAAGGAAATATATAGGCGAGGGAGACAGTACTTTAGAGGAGCGTATGCAGGATTCTGTATTGAGTACCGGAATGCTGCCGGGACAGCAATGGGGAAGCGGAAGTGTGGATATTAGTGCAATGGGAAGGGAAGAAAGGCAAATGTCACCCTTTAAAATGCCTGTTATAGAGGAAAAGCAGACTTCTCATATGCACATTTCCTATGACTATGTAGAAATAGACAGCTCAGAGTGTATGCCACGAATAAAGGGGCAGAAAGTGGAAGCAGCTCAATTTATCTCATCTGTGGAAAAAGGATTTCAGAGGGCTTATGAGTATATTCAGTGTCATAAAGAAGAGATGACAGGACGCGTAAAGGGGGCAGAAGAATGGAAAAGCAGATGTGTAATTCGCAATTCCCAGCAATACAGGATGTATCAGATGACAGCATCTTTTCCAGAGTTTATGGCGGATTCACAGGCAAGGCGCCTGATGCTCCTGCGAATGAAAAAAGGTTTGATGTGTGAGGAAAGGTATGAAAAAGAAATACTTACCTATGAAGCTGAAGCTACAATGTATGAGGTAATTCCCGTTTACTATGCGATGGGGCACTCCTTGCAGATGGGAAATGGGAAGGTTATAGAAAATTATTTTGCGGATGCACCAAAGGAACAGATTATATGCAGATTGAACGGAATGAGTCAGAAAGACATGTACCGTCAGCAGAAAATAATTGGATTGTCTATGAGTGGGGACTATCCCAAAGGAATCAAGCTGGAAATAGAAAAAAAAGAAAAACACATTACTCCGGAACAGGTGGCAGAGCGGATTATGCTGGATATGGAGAAAATCCAGGGAGAAAACCAGTGGATAATACAGGAATATAATGAGAATGGAGTATGGCGGTTTCAGACCATGGGCCGGTATCTTTACGATGGAGTGGCTGGCATTGCAGTTTTTCTTATGGCATTTGCAAAAACCAAGGGAATGGATTCATATAAAGAGCTTCGGGAAAATGTAATACAGGGTATGTTTCAATATACAGATACCGTAATAAAAGACAGCACCAGATTAGACAGCAAAAATACCGGAATTATGAATGGAGAAAGTTCTATTGTTTATGCTTACCTGTTACTGAATCAGATCTGCCCCCATAAGAAATTATTGGAATACGCAGAAAAACATGCTGAGATAGTAAGAAATCTGATAGAAGAGGACAGTTGGTATGATATTCTGGATGGAAATGCAGGTGCGGTGATGGCTATGGTTCACTTGTATAAAATAACTGGAAAAGATATATATTTAAAAACGGCAGAGCATGCAGCAGATTGTTTGCTTGCCCATGGGGTGCAGATGAAAAAGGGAATTGGATGGGTGATTCCGGGTCAGGAACAACCTTTGGCAGGATTTGCCCATGGGAATAGTGGAATTATGCTGGCGTTTGCAAGATTGTGGGACGTAAGCAAGAAACCTTGCTATTACCAGGTCGTACAACAGGCAAAAGAATACGAAGATTCTTTGTTTCAGGAAAAAACAGGAAATTGGAAAGATGTTCGCGGCGGAAATAAAATAGAAAATCCCGAGATTACAGCATGGTGCCATGGAGCCGGAGGAATCCTGGCTGCAGGAACGGCAGTGGATTGTATATTGGGAATAGAACCGGGAGAAGATAAGCGCCTTCAGTTGGCAGAAAAGAAAGTAATTACTGCCCAGAAGGATGAATGCTGTCTGTGCCATGGGCAATCGGGAAATGCGCTGGTAGTAGAATATTATAGAAAGGCAGCGAAACGAGAACTTCCGGAGCCGTTAAAGCTTCCGGACTGGGAAGCGATGCTGCCCCAGGAAAAGTATCAGGCAGGATTTATGACTGGGGTGTCCGGAATGGGGTATGCACTGTTAAAAAATATAAATCAAAAGCTTCCTAATGTACTTACATTAGAGATTTAAGCTTATAAAAGACAAAAAACGACAAATAGAAGCCAAAGAAGAAAGAAAAATTATTAATTTGTTATACTTTAGTTGCAAAAAGCCATCATAGTTCACCAACTCGGTATATGAGGAGGAGTATCATAATAAATCAGAGATATTCATATGATGTATGATTTTAAGCATGACATTCTAACGTATAAGCAAAAGCTGGTGGGGGAAGATGAAACGTTTAGGCGGCACTAAGATGTAACAAATGAGTTTTATACAGCAATTTTTTGGGGGGAATGGAAGCTTCGGAAAAATACATAGTCCAGACTTAAACATCCTTGATACAAACTATACGTCGACCAAATTCAGCAGCAATTTTTTAGCAGCGGATTATCAAGAATTAAATTGAGTAAACGGGCTGAGTTGAACTATGGTGGTTTTACTAATGAAAAATACATAAATTACATAAGAAATCAGAGATATTCCATTGGGAATAAATACTGGTACTAGCCTACAATTTTTGTTTATGGAAATATAGGGCGTTGACGAAAGGAATTCCAAAGTGCATTGCATTTTGGAATTCCTTTTTTCTTTGGAAAATTAT
>CAZUKR010000108.1:0-8548 GCA_964620885.1 uncultured Eubacterium sp. | reverse complement strand
ATAAAAAAAGTACGGCAGTCCGCCGCACTTTTTTAAGGATGAGTATGATTATTTAAATGATTTTTAATAGCGGAAAAACTTTCACTACTGATAACATGTTCTATGCGGCATGCATCCTCAGCTGCTACTTCAGAAGGTACTCCCAGATTTATCAGCATATTAGAAAGAACATTATGGCGTTCGTATATCATTTCAGCAATTTCTCTTCCGGTATCTGTCAGTGTAATATAGCCGGATTCGGAAACAGTAATATGTTTATGCTCCCTTAGGTTTTTCATTGCAACGCTGACGCTGGATTTCTTGAAACCTAATTCCGTAGCAATATCAATTGAGCGGACCACGGGGAGCTGCTTGCTTAAGACCAGAATGGTTTCCAGATAATTCTCAGATGATTCGTTTGTCTTCATATAAAATCCCCCTTTATAAATAAGTTAGTCATATATAACCATAATATATCATAGATGAAAAAAGAAAGCAACTTGATAAAGATTATCAATAATGTTCTTGACAACTAATAAATGTTAGAATATACTAACTGTATAAAAGTAAATGAGATTCATTATCAAATAAATACAAATAAAAAAGAAAGAAGATGAGAATGATGCCTTTAACGATGGCCATAGCAGGAGAAGCCAATGTGATTAAAAGGGTTGGCGGAAAAGAAGAAACTAAGAGATTCTTAGAAAACCTGGGGTTTACTACAGGTGGCATGGTAACCGTTGTATCGGATAATGGCGGAAACATGATTGTAAATGTAAAAGAATCACGAGTTGCCATTAATAAAGATATGGCAAATAAAATAATGATATAAAAGGAAGGAAAAGAAGATGACATTAAAAGAAATTCCATGCGGAAAGACGGTCAAAGTCCGAAAGTTGAATGGGGAAGGACCGATCAAACGTCGAATTATGGATATGGGGATTACAAAGGGAGTAGAAGTTTTTGTGAGAAAAGTAGCTCCTTTGGGAGATCCGGTAGAGATTACGGTAAGGGGATATGAATTGTCTCTGCGGAAAGCTGATGCAGAAATGATTGAAGTAGAATAATTTTTTTTACTCATTGGTTAGATGCGACTAATCAAAGTGAGTAGAGGCAAACAAAGGAAGGAAAGCCAAAAAGGGCGGATAGGAGTTTATATGTCAGTGAAGATAGCGTTAGCAGGTAATCCAAACTGCGGAAAGACAACATTATTTAATGGGCTGACCGGTTCCAATCAATTTGTAGGAAACTGGCCGGGAGTTACAGTGGAAAAGAAAGAAGGAAGATTAAAAGGACATAAAGATGTTATTATTATGGACTTGCCGGGAATCTATTCTCTGTCTCCTTATACACTGGAGGAAGTAGTAGCACGAAATTATTTAATCGGCGAACGCCCGGATGCTATTTTGAATATTGTAGATGGAACCAACATTGAGCGTAATCTATATTTATCCACTCAGTTGATGGAGCTTGGGATACCGGTAATTATGGCGGTAAATATGATGGATATTGTCGAAAAAAGTGGCGACATTATTAATATAAAGAAACTCAGCGAGAAGCTGGGGTGCCAGGTTGTAGAAATATCTGCATTAAAAGGAACAGGAATTAAAGAGGCGGCAGAGCAGGCAGTGAAGCTGGCACAGAATAAGAAAGCGAAACCACCGGTACATAGCTTTGCGCCGGAAGTGGAAAGTGTTCTGGCATCTGTGGAAGATAAAATTGGTTCTGATGTACCCAAAGAGCAGAAGCGTTTCTTTGCAATTAAATTATTGGAAAGAGATGATAAGATTTCAGCACAGATGAAACATGTTCCGGATGTAACGGCTGAAATTACCACCATTGAAAAAGAGATGGATGATGATACCGAAAGTATTATTACCAATGAGCGGTATGTATATATTTCTTCTATTATCAAAGAATGCTATACCAGAAAAAATAGAGAAAAACTTACGATTTCTGATAAAATTGATAAGATTGTAACCAACCGTTTTCTGGCACTGCCAATTTTTGCAGCAGTCATGTTTCTTGTTTACTATGTCTCAGTAACCACGGTAGGTACCTGGGCCACAGACTGGGCAAATGATGGATTGTTTGGAGAAGGATGGAGCTTTTTCGGACTGGAAATTGCGGGAATTCCGGTACTGCTTGAGTCAGGATTAAATGCCATTGGATGTGCAGACTGGCTGCAGGGATTGATATTAAATGGTATTGTAGCTGGTGTAGGTGCAGTCTTGGGATTCGTACCTCAGATGCTGATCTTGTTTATTTTCCTGGCGTTCTTAGAGTCCTGCGGATATATGGCAAGAGTTGCCTTTATCATGGACCGTATTTTCCGTAAATTCGGACTTTCCGGAAAATCATTTATTCCAATGCTGATTGGAAGCGGCTGTGGTGTACCGGGGATTATGGCATCCCGTACCATTGAAAATGACCGTGACCGTAAGATGACCATTATGACAACAACCTTTGTTCCCTGTGGAGCGAAACTTCCGATTATCGCATTGATTGCAGGTGCGTTGTTTGGCGGAGCATGGTGGGTGGCACCAAGTGCATATTTTGTAGGTATTGCTGCGATTATCTGTTCTGGTGTAATTTTGAAGAAAACAAAAATGTTTGCAGGAGATCCGGCGCCTTTCGTTATGGAACTTCCTTCCTATCATATGCCTACAGTTGGAAATGTTTTAAGAAGTATGTGGGAGCGTGGCTGGTCCTTTATAAAAAAAGCAGGAACTGTAATTTTACTGTCAACAATCTTTATCTGGTTTACTACATATTTCGGCTGGGTAGACGGACAATTCCGTATGCTTGATGATATGGAAATCAACCATAGTATATTGGCTGGAATCGGAAGAGGTATCAGCTGGCTGTTTATTCCTCTGGGATGGGGCGATTGGAAGTCAGCAGTAGCGGCAATTACAGGGCTGATAGCAAAAGAGAATGTAGTAGGTACTTTTGGAATTCTGTATGGATTTGCAGAAGTAGCAGAAGATGGAACTGAAATATGGGGAACGCTGGCAGGAAGCATGACTACCGTAGCAGCATATTCCTTCTTGGTATTTAACTTATTGTGTGCACCTTGCTTTGCAGCTATGGGAGCAATCAAACGGGAAATGAATAATGCAAAATGGTTCTGGTTTGCAGTTGGATATCAGACTGTGCTGGCCTATGTAGTATCATTGAGTGTATTCCAGATTGGAACATGGATTACAACAGGAACCTTTGGCTTAGGAACCGTTGTGGCTCTCATCCTGATAGCGGTATTTATTTATCTGTTATTCCGTCCTTATCGGGAAAGCAGCACATTAAAAATGAAAGGCGTAATTGGAGCGAAATAATATGAAAACTCAGATGCAGAAAGATATGATACTGGAAAAACTGAAAGAAAATGGATGCAGAATTACCAAGCAGCGCTGTCTGATTCTGGATATTATACTAGAAGAAGAATGTACCTGTTGTAAGGAGATTTTTTATAAAGCGTCCAGAAAAGATGAAGGCATCGGCGTAGCAACGGTATATCGTATGGTAAATATGCTGGAAGAAATTGGGGCAATAGACAGGAAAAATATGTATAAAGTTGCCTATTCTCCAAATTGCCTTTTGGAAAATGCATGTACGGTAATTTTCGATGATGACAGTAGCTGTAATCTTTCTGCCAGAGAGTGGAATGAAGTAATCCGAAGGGGAATGAATGCCTGCGGATATTTGAAAAATCAAAACATTGAATCAGTCTCTATTACAGGATGCCAATGTGAAGAAAAAGTATGTTAAATAAATATTGAACTTACAAGGCGCAGGCTGCTCATGAATGTGAGCAGACTGCATTTTTTTTTGTTATATTTCCTTGTAAAAAGAACAACAAATTGCGCAAATGAAATGTAAAAAGTGCACAAAAATAATGTGAAATATATATAAAAAGTGTAGATTGACAACAGAAGACATAGCTGATATACTCAAAATATAGAACAACCGATTGCGCAACAAAGTGAACAATAGATACAGTGATAAGAAAAAGGTAAAAGGAGAGAGAAAATGGATAAATTTGTGGTAAATATTATTCATCGTCCCGAAATGGTCCCAGAGTATGCGGAAAAGGTAACTGGGCATGGAAAGGAAGAGGATATCGGAAGAAAGGCATTATTAACCGAATCTTTGGATATTTTTAAAACCCAGCAGGAACTTGCACATCAGAATGGATTAAAAACCACCATTCAGATGACTTATGCCAGCCTGTTTAATGATGAAGCAGTAGCATTGGCTAAGGCAGATCATGAAGAATATGGAGATGAAATCTCCCTGTCCTTATTGGGGCTGCCCTGTAATGAATTTCGTGAGAAATATAAAACAAAGGACTTCTGTATCTGGATGTTTTCTATGGAAGACAAAAAGTCCATTGTAACTGATGTATTTGAGAAGTTTTATGAACGGTTTGGTTTTTATCCGGAGTCTACAGGCTCTTACTATATGGATGCAGATTTGACTAATTATATTAAAGAAAAATACCCATCCGTAAAATGTGCAGTTGCAACCTGCTGGGAAGAAGGACCAAAGGCGTATCATACCTGTAATAACTCTTGGTATACTTTATTTGACGGAGGCCCATGGGCACCGTGGATTCCTTCCAAGCAGAACACCCATGCACCGGCAGCAAATGAGGACGAAGATTCTGGAATTGTAGCAATTCCCCATCTTTCCCGTGACCTGATTGCATGTTACGACGGAAATGGATCTAACTTTGGAACACATCCACAGAATGTACTGCGTGGCATGATTTACGATTCCGAGACATGGGAATATCCATATTTATATAATTTAATAGATCAATACCGTTCTCTGGAAAAATACAACAACGGTTATGCTTATAACATGATGTTTGTAGGACCAGGCTGGATGAATAAAATGGGACGCTGGGAAGCACCATACGAATTGTTAAAAAAATCTTATTCAGATGGTTGTGCTTATTATGGCGAATTGAAAAAAGAGGGCAAGCTGGTTGATATGACCATGTCCGAGTTTGCAGATTATTACCGCCAGAAGAAGACCTACAAAGAGCCGGAATGCGCACTTTGGAGAGATATTTTATACGGATCTGATAAACAGTTATTCTGGTATGCAGACCCATATATGAGAGCCTGTGTCAATATGGAACAGGGAGGCGCAATTGTAGACCTTCGTCCCTATGTGGCAAAATTGGATTGGCCGGTAGGAATCGGAACACCTCATGTACAGGATGCTTCCTATCCATTTTTGATTCAGGAAAAATATCGTGCAGGATACTTCACCCATTACGCAGGGGAGGGAACCGTACGCAGTGCAAAACTGACCTACAACGGAGAAGAAGTGGATTTATGCTTATGCCGTACCAAGGCTCATTTTTCACAGGAAGAAAATGTGCGTATCTTAACCCTTGATCCGGTAGAAATTGAATTTACAGATTTAACTCTAAAACTTCAGACAAAACTCTATTTTGAAGAAGGTGCTTCTAACATTAAGATAGAAAGAACAATTTTAGAAATGAGCAATCCTCTTGCAGAAGTAGAACTCAATGAATATATGGTTGCATGCTATGGAACTACAGAATATCCGGAAGATATGACCGGAATCACATTAGCATGTGAAGGAAGTGAGACAAAAACCATTACATATGAATATAAGTGCAGAGAAGAGAGTCTGGAGGGAGCAGAAGCTGTCAGTGCAGTAATTCCTGCAATCCAGACAAAAGTATCCATGTCTGCTTCTGATAAAGCAGAAGGATATATCAAGGAAGGCTATGCATTCTCC
The DNA here is from genome assembly GCA_964620885.1 of uncultured Eubacterium sp. Lineage (GTDB taxonomy): Bacteria > Bacillota > Clostridia > Lachnospirales > Lachnospiraceae > Petralouisia. The sequence continues at coordinate 2,791 of CAZUKR010000108.1, read as the reverse complement.
CCAATGTTTACACTGGGATATAAGAAAATAGTTTCGGATAAGGAGGTATTTGCAACATGGCTCAATCTGGAAAAGGCAAATTAAATTACCGTTGTCCATCCTGTTTTATGAGGGATTTGGATATTGATATGTTTTATGACAAGGACAAAGAAGAATATTACTGTATCCGCTGTCAGTATACCGGAACGGAGAAAGATGTCTTGGAAAAAAATGAAATGGTGCGTTTCCGTTACCGCTCAATGATGGAGCGTTTCCACAAATTTGATTTTGATTAGAAATAGGGAAAAAGAATATGGATAAATTTATAAAAGGCGTGGATTTGTCTACGATGGCAGAACTGGAAAAATTAGGTGCAAAGTATTATAATCATGGGATTCAGAAAGATGTGCTGGATATTCTTATGGAATATGGTATCAATGCTGTTCGTTTACGAGTATGGCACAACCCCTATTCCGAGACAGGTGAGCCCTATGGAGCAGGAACCAACGATTTAGAAGTTACCATTAAGATGGCGCAAAAGATACGTAAAAAAGGAATGGATTTTCTGCTGAATTTTCATTACAGTGATTTCTGGACAGACCCCGGCAAGCAGATAAAGCCCAAAGCATGGACGGACTATTCCGTAGATGAACTGGAGCAGGCTGTATATGACTATACTGCAGGGGTTATGGAAGCACTGGTAAAGGCAGATGCAGTTCCAACTATGGTACAGGTGGGGAATGAGCTTTCCAATGGAATGCTCTGGCCGGAAGGCGAAATCCCCCAATACGATAATCTGGCAAAGTTTATCAGTGCAGGCATCCGGGGCGTGAAGGCAGTCACACCGGATATGCCCATTATGATTCATCTGGATAATGGTGGAAATAATGAGCTCTATCGCAGATGGTTTGACCATTACTGTCAGCGGGGAGAAGATTTTGATGTGATCGGATTATCCTATTATCCATTCTGGCATGGAAGCCCTGAAAGTCTCAGTAATAATATGAAAGACATTGCAGAGCGATATGGAAAAGAACTGATTATTGCAGAGGCTTCTATGGGGTATACCATGGAGGATTATGCTTCTTACGAAAAGCTGAAACCGGAAGAACGAAAGGGGATGGCAACAAAGCCAGCTCTGGTGGAAGAAATTGATTATCCAATGACGAAGCAGGGACAGAGTGATTTTATGTTGGATGTGATGAAACGTTTAAAAGAGATACCGGAAAACAAAGGACGTGGATTCTACTATTGGGAGCCGGCATGGATTCCGGTCTCTGGTTCAGGATGGGCAACAGAAGCTTCCTTGAAATATATAAAGGACAAAGGCCCCTGTGGCAATGAATGGGCAAATCAGGCATTATTTGATTATGATGGAAATGCTCTTCCGGCATTGGAAATAATTAGAAATTTTAAAGGATAAATAAGGGATAAAAGGGAAAAGAATTTATTGTTCTTTTCCCTTTTTTTCTGGACAAAGAAACGGGAATCACATATGATAAATATAAAATTAAAATAGCAGGCAGGAGAAATTAGATATGAATATAGTACTAGGATTGATAATACCGTTTATAGGAACAACACTGGGTGCGGGCTGTGTGTTTTTTCTAAGAAATGAAATAAATTCATCTGTGCAGAAAGCATTATTGGGATTCGCATCAGGTGTCATGGTAGCGGCAGCGGTATGGTCTTTATTGATACCGGCCATTGACATGTCAGAAGATATGGGAAAGTTTGCTTTTGCTCCGGCAGCGGTAGGATTTATATTAGGAATATTATTTTTGCTGGGGATGGATAAACTGATTCCCCACTTACATCTAAACAGTGATACCCCGGAAGGCGTAGATAGTAAATTGAAGAAAAGCACCATGCTGGTGCTGGCGGTTACTCTTCATAATATTCCAGAGGGAATGGCAGTAGGTGTGGTTTTTGCAGGATTGCTGACAGGGGAAAGCCAGATTACGGCAGCAGGAGCCTTTGCTCTGGCAATTGGAATTGCGATTCAGAACTTTCCAGAAGGAGCTATTATTTCTCTGCCGCTGAAAAGTGAAGGGGGAAGTAAGAAAAAAGCATTCTTTTATGGAATGGCATCAGGAATTGTAGAGCCTATCGCAGCAGGAATTACCATTTTGCTTACCGGCCTGGTGGTTCCGTTTCTTCCATACCTTTTATCTTTTGCAGCAGGAGCTATGATTTATGTAGTGGTAGAAGAATTACTGCCGGAGGCATCCGAAGGAGAGCATTCCAATATCACAACCATAGGATTCGCATTTGGATTTGTGCTTATGATGGTACTGGATGTGGCACTGGGGTAATGGATATCAAGATATAGCGCAACAGCGTGTTGCTTGTACGGGCTAACATCAAATGTTAAAATATGAAAAAGGAGGTGTCCATGGTGGAAACAAAGAATATAATTTTTGACTTACGAAAAGGTCTGAATTTATCCCAAGATGAATTTGCCGAAAAGTTATTTGTTACCCGACAGGCTGTATCCCGATGGGAGAATGGAGATACTATCCCCAATACAGATACACTCAAATTGATTGCAGAAACCTTTCATGTGTCTGTGGATCACTTATTAGGGCATCCAGCGGGACTTTGCCAAAGCTGTGGCATGTTTCTGCAACAGGACAGCGATAAAGGAACGGAACGAGATGGTAGTAAGTCTGAGGAATACTGTGTTTTCTGTTTTCAGCAAGGGGCGTTTACCCATGATATTACTATGGAAGAATTGGTTGAACACAATTTACAGACTTTGGATGAGTGGAACAAATCTGCCGGACTGCAACTGACGGAGCAGGAGGCAAGA
>CAZUKR010000107.1:0-8848 GCA_964620885.1 uncultured Eubacterium sp. | reverse complement strand
ATAGGAAGTGGCGAAGAACCAGGGGATGATAACAATGAAGCTTATGAAAAGGCTTTGAAGACATTGCTGGAAAAGGTGGGAGCTTTAGGCAAGATAGAATTATTAGAGGAACTGGAAAAGCGGGAGGAACCCGAAGTAGAGGTTTCTGTAAATAAAGAAGCAATTGATACGGAACCTTTACAGGAGGCGGTGGATTTAAGCAAGGCAGTAGACAAAGAGAATAAAGAGATTAGTTCTCCGAAAATTAAAATATCAATATTGCGGCCTAATATTCCCCTTACATCAGATGCTATAGCATATCAGGTACCGGGGATTCAACTTCCGGAGACGTCTCCAATAAAAGAGAAAGCGCTAAAGGAAATAGAAGAACATTATTATATTTCCAAAGATAATGTAACGGGTGCATTTCAAGAAAAGGTTATAGATGTAATTAGAAATAGAAATGAAAATATTCAAAAAGATGCACTGGAAAAAATAAGTACATTTTCAGAAAAGCAGTACAGCTATCAGTTGCAATTGGATGATTTTAATCCATTTGGATATGTGGATGACAGTAAAATATCCGACAACATTACTACGATATCCGATAATATTACAGGAATTGAAACAGAAATGAATGATGAAGGTATCGCATATTTGGAATATACAACAGACGTTTTTACTACAGCAAATGAAAATATTAATAAGCTAAAAGAGGATATGATGAAGGCCAGTGAAGAGACCAAAAAAAAGGTTACGGATCAAATATCAACATTAAAGAATTCGAGGTCTGAAACAAACAAGGTCAATTCCAATGTATTAGAAAATTTTTCCAAAAAGTTGTCCTTTACACGAGTAGGTGAACTGCCATATAGAGAAGCCTATGAATTTATAGTAAACCCAATTGAATATCAGAAATCTGATAAGTAATATTATTTTGCAAAACCGCGGAATAGTAATATTTATAAATACCAAAAAACAACCAATATCAAGGAGGAAAGATTATGGCAACACAATTAAGTATGCAGTATTCTGAAATGGAGAGTGCGATTAAAAGCTTGAAAACAGAGAGTACAAACTTTGACACTACTACAAAATCTATGACTAAACACGTGAATTCTCTGTGTGAGAACTGGAAAGCAGATGCAAGCCCAATTTATTTGGCTGATTATAAAAAGCTTACCAAGAATTTCAAGGCAACTTTAAAGGTGGTAGATGAGTTGATTAAATCCACAGAAAGCTATGTAAAAGATATGAAAGCATTGGACAAAGCTTATTCAAAAAGCAAAGTTCAGTAATAATGTATTTGAGGTGGCTGCTTTATGCGGCCGCCTTAAGTTAAATTATCGAGGAAAGCAAGAGGAGCAGCTATGATTGTTACCATAGAAACAGAAAACAAAAGTTATGACATTAAGGCGGATAAAGACAGCAGCATTTATAACACTCTTCAGATCTTAACGGAAAAAGGGATGGTATCCTTTATGGTAGAAGAGATACCTGAAAAAATTTACTCTGTACGAAAAAAGAGAAAAATATCGACAAAAGCATCCTATAGAGAATGCGGAATTTACCAGGGCGATATTCTGAGAATAAAGTAAGGGGAACCAGATATGAACAGTAATCAAGCGCAGGAAAATACAGAAACAGATTTAAATCTAAATACAGATATTGTTCATAACCGTGGGACGACATACACTTCATTGTCTGAATTATATGGTGTACAGTTGTTTACAGATTTGCGGCTGGAAGAACAGCAAGGTTATGAAACAAAATTGAATTTGAAAGAAAAAAATGTACACAACAACATTTTTGTAAATAAATTAGTGACAAAAGATGCAGATCAAGAGACGAAAGGAACGTTATTTCAGGAACCTCTTGTGATTGCAAAAAAACAAGATTATATGGAAAGTTCTGCGATATCCCAAGGTGTATATTGGGGAGGAGCGGGTTTTATCAGTATGGTTTTTATTATTGTACTGGTGAGATATCTAAAAAAAGGGAAAAGAAAAACATTATAGGAGAATAGATATGAACAGAGAAAAAATACAAAAGAAAATTCGTAAGGCAGAGATGTCAGCCCAAAACAGTTATGACTTTGGAAAGCTGGTGTTTCCCCGTGGAGAATTTTTGGAAAGCAGCTACAAAGAAGAAAGAGAAGAGGTTGTTTTTACTTATGATTCCACAGGGTATCAAGCCTTTAAAGAGGTAAAGCAAGAAAGAAGAGAAACAGCCATTATTAATTTAATGGATTGTGCAAAATTACAAGAAGTATGCCACAGCTATAAAATAGAACTAAACCCGGAAAATATATTTTATAACATTCATAATCAAGTGGCTGTTATGGAGCGGGATGTATATGGAAAAGGGGAAGAATTTCAGGAAGAGATATTTTTAGAGCAGTACCGGGCTTTGATTGGATTTGTTCTTCAGAAGAAGTATTCTTATGAGGATTATTATAACGGGGGAATGGAACTTCTTAAAAAAGATAAATTTCTTCAAAAAATTTTAAAAGAAGACTCTGTAGAGGGAATTGTATCATGCCTTAGAGAGCAATATGAATATCTTGCAGAGGAATTCGCTACTAAGAAAATAACGATTGATAAGAAGAAATATAGAAGGAATAAAATTCTTCTGACATTTACCAGTGCGTTTTTAGTGGTATCTGCAGGTTTTTTGGGATATGAAATGTTGTGGCAAAAACCATATCAGGATGCAGTTGTTGAAGCAAATAAAAATTATTTAAAAATTAATTACAGTGGCGTAATAGAGGCATTTCGAAATACAGAAGCCAGCCGTTTTTCTGTATACGATAAATATGTTCTGGCACATTCTTATGTGCAGAGTGAAAATCTGACAGAAGAACAAAAGAAAAACATTACAAGTGCCTTATCTCTGGAAACCAATGAGAAAATATTGGATTACTGGATTGCCTTAGGAAGACTTGATGTAGCAGAGGCAGCTAATATTGCACAGCAGGTATCAGAAAATGATCTTCTTCTGTATGCATATTTAAAGGAAAAAAATATGTTGGAGGCAGATACGTCAGTGAGCGGGGAAGAGAAAGCAGGCCGTCTGGAGCAGTTAAATACAACCATAGAAGAACTGTCAAATCTATATGAAGATTCCGAAGAAGACAGTGGTGATGAGAAGCAGGAAGAAACAGAAAATACAGACAACACAGAAGATACCGGTGAACAGGATAAAGAAATCGATGTATTGGATACTGAAGAATAAGCAGGAGAACGGAAAAAAGCATGGAAACAAAACAGATTGAAAAGATATATGAAAGAAAACAAATTATAACAATTGGAACAGAAGGAGCAGATATTGTTATTCCGGATGAGCAGGTGGAATTTATTATAAAACAAGATGTGCTTACCGTATATGCGTGTGCAGAAAATGAAACATGTACTTGGAATGATGAAGTAATGCTGACAGAGACAGAATATCAGGTGACAGAAGAGAGCAGACTTCAGATTGGAAAAAGAGAGCTGGTATTTTATAAAGAAGGAATAGCAATCATTGCTCCAGAAGGAAGTTATGAAACAAATCTTCTGGAATTATGTTTGGAAAATTATGAGTTTGAAGGTTTTCCCAATTATAAAAGATCACCAAGAATTATCAAAAGAATACCAACGGATAGCATAAAAATTGAACAGCCCCCTCAAAAATCCAATCTGGGAAAAACCAGTTTGATACAAATGATTTTGCCCCCAATCTTAATGACGGGTGTTACGGTAGTAGTGGGAATTTTCATGGATATGGGTGGATTTATGATGTTATCTGCTCTTACCACATTGTTTACAACCGTTTTTACAGTAACGAAATATTTTAATGAACGTAAAGAATGCAGGTTGAAGAATGAAAAAAGAGAGAAAATGTATCAGGAATATCTGCTGGAAAAAAGAAAAGAACTGAATTATGCCAGAGGTCAGGAGATAGAGGCATGGTCCTATAATTATCCTCATATAGAGGAAATGGAGAAGCTTACGGAAGAATACAGCCCAAGAATATATGAAAGAAATATTCAGGATGAAGATTTTATGACCGTTTCCGTAGGATATATGGAATCATCTGTAAGTTTTCCGGTTGAATTTGAAGGACGGGGAATGGAATATGAAAAAGATGAATTGCAGATAGAGGGAGAGGCATTAAAAAATACCTTTATGTATTTGAAGGAAAAACCTATGATTGTGGACTTAAAAAAGGCACATCTAGGCTTAGTAGGAGATAAAGAAAATGTTCAAGAGCAGTTGAAGCTTTTAGTTACTCAGCTGGCCTTTGCTCAGAGTTATCATGATCTGCAGATTGTGGCGATCTACAACAAAATGTATGACGAAGAATTTTCATGGATGAAATGGCTGCCTCATTGCAAAATACAGATGTTAAATCTGAGAGGAATTATTAACTCGGAACATATGAGAGACCAGGTATTAGGAAGTGTACATCAGATATTAAAGGATAGAAAAATGAAATGGGATGAAAAGAAGAACGATGCTCGTTTTTCCCCATACTTTCTTTTCGTAATTGATGACCCCAAATTAATATCTTCTCATGCCATTATGGAATATTTAGACAAAGACGGAAAAAACATTGCATTTTCCATTATTTATACCACACAGCAGATGGCAAATCTACCGGATAATATCGGTACTGTTATGGAAGTGCTGGATTCCCAAAAGGGACGAATGGTTTTGAATGAAAAGAGATTCGTAGACCAGACACTGGAGCTATACCGTGTAGGAAAGGTAAATCTGGAGTGGATTGCCCGTAATTTAGGAGTTCTTCATCATGAGCAGGGAATTGTTTCACAGATTCCGGAAAGCATTACATTTTATGAAATGTATCAGGTAGAGTCAGCCAAAGAAATTCATGCCGAAGAGCGGTGGAAGAAAAATCAGTCTCATAAATCACTTGCTGTTCCCCTGGGAGTACGTGGAAATGAAGAGTATGTTTATCTGAATCTGCATGAAAAGGCTCATGGTCCTCACGGTTTGGTGGCAGGAACTACAGGTTCCGGTAAATCAGAAATTATTCAATCCTATATATTGTCTCTTGCAGTAAACTTTCATCCCAATGAAGTGGGATTCCTTTTGATTGACTATAAGGGAGGAGGAATGGCTGGACTTTTCAAAGATTTGCCTCACCTGCTGGGAACAATTACAAACCTGGATGGAACAGAAAGTAAGCGTGCAATGGCATCCATCAAAAGTGAACTGACCCGCCGTCAGAAAATATTCAGCCAACATGAAGTAAACCATATTAATGGATATAACAAATTATTTAAAAACGGAGAAGCAGATATTCCAATTCCTCATTTATTCTTAATTAGTGATGAGTTTGCAGAGCTGAAGAAGGAACAGCCTGATTTTATGGCAGAACTTATATCTACAGCGCGAATTGGACGAAGCCTTGGAGTACATTTAATTCTTGCGACCCAGAAACCGTCTGGTGTGGTAGATGATCAGATTTGGTCCAACTCCAAATTTAAGCTGGCACTGAAGGTGCAGGATGAGGGAGACAGTCAGGAAATCTTAAAAACGCGGGATGCGGCTTTTATCACTCAGGCAGGACGGGCTTATCTGCAGGTGGGAAATAATGAAATTTATGAACTGTTTCAGTCAGCATGGAGCGGTGCTACGGTAGAAAAAGAAGGAAAAGCAGATAGTGCTGACAATAGGGTCTTTTTGGTCAATGAGCTGGGACAGGGAGAGCTGCTGAATGAAGATTTAGATACAGAGGAAGAAAGCAATGATAAAAAGCAGACAGAGCTGGAGGCAGTGGTAGACTACGTGAATCAGGTATTTGAAGCACAGCATTGCCCACGGGTTCCAAAGCCATGGCTTCCTTCGTTGTCAAAGAAGATGATAAGTCCAATACAGGAAATCACATCTGAAGATACCCTTCAGCTTAGGTTCCCTCTTGGCATGGTAGATATTCCGGAAGAGCAGAGTCAGGAAGAGTTCCAGATAGATTTAGAAAAAGAAGGAAATGTTGGATTTTTTGCAGCCAGCGGCTATGGAAAATCCACTGTACTTACAACTTGTATATTAACGCTGGCACGGAGAAACTCTGTTTCCAGTTTAAATTTCTATATCTTTGATTTGGGAAATAGTGCACTAATTCCATTAAAAGAGCTTCCACATACCTCAGACTATATTACTTATGATGACGTAGAAAAAAGAAATAAGTTCTTTAAGCTTATGCAAATGGAGATTAAGCAGAGGAAACGCCTGCTGGCTCAGGCATCTGCCCAGAACTTTACCGTATATAACCAGATTTCCCAGAAGCCATTAAAAGCACTGGTAATTGTAATAGACAATATGGATATTCTAAAAGAAATTGGAATGGACGAAGAAGAAGAATTCACTAAAATTTCCAGAGATGGTGCGGGACTTGGAATATATCTGATCTTTTCCGCACAGAGTGAAAATGGAGTTCGTTACGGCACTTTAAATAACATTAAAGTAAAAATTGCAGGATACATGTATGATGCATCTGATGTTACCAGCCTTGTAGGACGTGGAGAATATACACTGCCGGAGCTGAAGGGAAGAGCCATGGTAAAGTACAAAGGCGTTAATATTATGCAGATTTATGCAGCAGTTCCTTTTAAAGATGAAATCACTTATATGGAAGGGATTAAGGCGTCTGTACAAAAGATTAGCGATTATTATCCGGGAGAACGTGCACCTCAAATACCAGTTCTTCCAGAAACACTTCATTATGAACAGATGGAAGAATATCCTCTTTCTGAAACGAAGGCCAATATTATTCTGGGGCTGGATGTAGAGGAAGTAAGGCAGGAAGGAATGCATTTGGAACAGTCTCCTTTTATTATCATCGGAGATACCGGAAAAGGAAAAACCAATGCCTTAAAGTGTATTTTAAGACAGCTTGAAGAAGCTCAGACCTTGTATTTGTTTGATTCAAAAAACAGGGAGTTAAATGGATATAAAGGAAAGAGCGGTATTTCTTACATACAGACGGAAGAAGAAGTTGCGGAATTTGTAAATGAAATGGAAGACATTGGAAACAGCAGAGAAGAGGAATTTTCAGCAGCATTGGCAGAAAATTCGGAAATTACAATAAAAGAGTTTATTTCCTGGCAGCAGCCGGTTTATGTAATAGTAGATGGCGCAGATGAGTTTATTGAAAAGCTAAACGAAGAATATGAAGATAATATTACAGATATTCTGGAAAAAGCAGGAAATATGGGAGTAACCATTATTATAACGGTGCATTCAGCCAAACTTCATGGCTATGATGATTTAACCTCTTGGATAAAAAATGCAAATGACGGGCTCGTAGTAGGAGATCAGGGAAATGCAGATATATTCCCGGTTTCTTATCAGGAAACCGTAGAGTTTACAAGAGGTCTGTTATTTACCAATGGTGTATCAAAGAAAATTATGATACCAGAGTGTTAATAAGGAGGAATAAGATGGCAATTAATCCAAATAATTCAAATTCCGACGCGGCCAAAGCGGCCGCGGAAAGGGCAGCAGCCGCAGAAAGAGCAGCAGCCGCGGAAAGAGCAGCAGCCGCAGAAAGAGAACGAAAAAAAAGAATTAATAATCAGATAACTGAAAAAAGTAATAAAGTAACGGATTACAGCAATATTGTTTCAGAATTACAGTCAGAAAAAGGTGATATGGGAGTATCTATTCAAAAATGGGTAACTGCTAAAAATAATTTTAATAAAGAAAATATAGCAAAGGATGTAGTAATAAAAAATGTTTTTGAAGGCACGGCAGCGAAATCTGTAAAAGAAGAAAATAAGTCCAAAATACAAATAATGGATGCCAAAATAACCAGTGCTTCTTCCATAAAAGAGTCTATTGGATCTCAGGAAAGCACAGTGAACAACAAAATAAGTAACTTAAACACCGAAATAAGTAATTTAAGAAGTCAGTTGTAGGGGGGAGGGACCATATGGCAAAAAAAGTAAATGGGCAGGAAAGTGCTTATAAAAAGCTCGATGAATTAAAAAATGTTCATTCAACATTGCTTACTGAGCTGAAAAAAGAAATAAAAGATACAAAAGAGTTGGTGGGAAAAGACAATGGGTTTTATGTGGAAAGCACCTGTAAAAAAATAAATACACTAATTAATTCACTGGAAAAACAGATACTTCCTACGCTGGAAAAAACATTTGAATCCTCTGAAAAGTCAGTAGTATCTATGGAAAATGTATTGACGCAAAAAGATTATTTTTAGGAGAATATTATGAGTAAAGTAGCAATTAATTATCAAAAGGTGGATAGTACTACAACATCAATTAAAAGTGCAGCCAAAGAAAATTTAAAAAATTATGCCAATAGTGAATATAAGATATTAAAGGAAGCCATGAGCAACTGCAAGGGGGATTATAAAACCGCAATTGTAAAAGAGCTGGAAGAAGAACGAAAGGCAGTAATAGCAGCGGCGGAATTTATAGTAAAGCTGCAGAAAATGATTAAAAAGACTTCGGATTCTTTTGAAAAATTAGATAAATCCTATAAAAAGGGTGCCAAAATAGAGGAAAAGTAAAGATGGGAGAATAAAGAATGGGAATCAGTAAAAATCGTGTGTTCGATACCGAACAGCTACAGACCTTAATCAACAAAACACAGACCCTGATGAAAGCCGCGGATACCGTAACAGAAGAACTCTATTCTGAGCTTGACCGGCTGTCCGCTACACTGGGCAAACTTCCCTCTGACCTTCAGGACAGTGGCTTAAAGGAACGGGTGGACTCCTTAAAGCAGAGCATAAAGACCGATGAATTTCAAAACTACTACACCAGCATGACCAAACGTCTCAAGCGGTTAAAAGATACCATCCCAAAAGAGGATAAGAAGCTGGGTGAAAAGGCAGAGATGATAGC
>CAZUKR010000106.1:7395-9105 GCA_964620885.1 uncultured Eubacterium sp. | reverse complement strand
TTCCGGCAATACCTTATGCTGATTCCGCCCTATTTTTCCTAAATATCCAGTCATCTGCCCGGCTGTCTTTTCCGTTCCCTGTACCAGACAATTACATATTTCTATTTTGGTATAAAGGCTCTTTTCGATACACAATCTGTCTAAAAGCAGATTTACAAATTCTGTCTCTTCCAGATGTTTTTCTGCCAGAATATGTATTGCAGCTGTTCTCTCCACCGCCAGAGTGGAATTTATCCTCTGAAACAAAACCTCATCCTCCAGCACTCTACTCTCGACTATGTCTTTTTCTTCTGCCATTCCTCTTTTTCGTAAATCTTCTATAGACGATGCCATAAATTTCTCCTCTTATGGATTACATTGTTTCTTTTACTTTAATTCCTTCTAACTCTAACAGATGCTTCTTCACAGCCAATCCACCCCCAAATCCAACCATGGAGCCATCCGCTCCGATTACTCTGTGGCAGGGAACTATAATCAAAACAGTATTTTTATTATTTGCTCCGCCGACTGCTCTGAAAGCCTTTTCATTTCCGATCTGCTTTGCAATCTCTCCATAGGTGCGTGTTTCGCCATAGGGAATGGTCTGCAATGCCGCCCAGACCTTTTTTTGAAACTCCGTTCCTTCCAGTCGTATTGGCAGCTGAAACTCTTTCCTTTCCCCTGCAAAATACTCTGTTAACTGGCCGTATACCTTCCTTAACAGTTCTGTTTCCATCTCATTTTCCCTGATGTTATCATCCATATACAAGGCTGTTATATAGTTATTTTCTTCCTCTATACATATTTTCCCTATTGGAAATTCATAATGATATCGATTCATATGACCTCTCCCTTTGATTATTTTATATCAAACAGACTCATCTGTTCTTCCTTCCATGATTTCACTTTACGAATTGTAATCTTATCTCCCTCCATAACCTCACTACACAGCAGGGGAGATTGGGGATTATATCGGTTTCTTACGCCCCTTACCCTCTTATCACTCTCATTGGCATAACAGTATTTACAGCCGTTGGGACAGGTATGGTAGCTTCCTACCTCAATGCTTTCCACACATCCGCATGCTTCCCTTTGATTCTTATCTTTTCCAGTCTTAATCGTACAACCAATTATTTTTTCTACCAGCTCTTTATCAATACAACTGTTATGCTCTATTCCATATTCAGACAAGTCTATCTCCTCGGAGCAGGAAGCCATTTTCATATGATGACGTTTTGCAATATCTGCCATTTCCCCTGCAATGGAACGACATTCCTCTTCCTCCATTTCAGTAAACAATGTGTCGGTGCCATTCCTTTTCATTTTTGCATACAAATCCAGAAAGCTGATTACCACCTGCTGGGTATACCCCTCTAATTCCTGGGCAATTTCTTCAAATGCTTTGATATGATAATCCTTATGATACCTTTCCGTTATGAAAATAGGATCATAGCGCCATATTACCCTGTCATTTCCAATCTGGTCTGATAATTTCTGAAAAATAGCTGTCATTTCTTTTTTCTTATGTGGAACATTAGGTTCCATATCCTTGCCATATCCGGTCAGTGTAAACTGAAAATAGTAGTTATACTCTTTTAGGTTCGAAAGTTTATCCAGCATAGGTTCCGGATTCTTGGTCCAAAATACAATACAGTCTACCACTTCCGGTGATAAATCAATCTGACTGATTTGATGATAATTCATGGGATTCCTCACATAGAGATATCCCTC
>CAZUKR010000106.1:0-7295 GCA_964620885.1 uncultured Eubacterium sp. | reverse complement strand
ATAAAAGGCAGAATAGGTGTCATCCAGCAGATGGTGGGGATTCCTTCTTCCTTCATGATATTCAATACCTCTGCCCGCCTTTTCGTTGTGCAGACATTCGGCTCCAGTATCCTGCATAAATCCTCATCATATGTAGTAAGGGTTATCTGGACAACACATTTTGTTTTCTGATTGATACGTTTTAACAAATCCAAATCCCGCAGTATTAAATCTGATTTGGTCTGAATAGCAAGTCCAAAACCATACTCATCAATCAGCTCCAGACAACGTCTGGTCAATCCAAGTTTTTCCTCCGCATGAAGATAAGGATCACTCATTGCCCCGGTTCCTATCATACATTTGTTTCTTTTCCGGCGTAGTGCCTGTTCCAGTAATTCGGGTCCATTCACCTTTACTGCAATATCCTCAAAAACATGCTCCATCTGATAGCAGGTACTTCTGGCATCACAGTAAATACAGCCGTGGGTGCATCCCCGATACAGATTCATGCCATTTCTGGCTGACAGAATAGATTTTGCCTGTATATCATGCATGTTTTATCCCTCCTTCAGATTACTATAGCAAACAGGGATAATAACCACTAGATTATTACCCCTGTCTGCCTTACTCTGCTTCTTCCTCTTTGGCATTGATGATTAGTGCCAATTCTCCTAACTGCTTCTCATCTACTAAGTTTGGTGCATCTGTCATTAAGCAGGATGCATCCTTTACTTTCGGGAATGCGATTACATCACGAATGGAATCGCTCTGTATCATAAGCATTACCATACGATCCAGACCATATGCCAGTCCTGCATGAGGCGGTACGCCATATTTGAATGCATTCAGCAGGAAGCCAAACTGCTCGTAGGCACACTCTTTTGTGAATCCTAATACTTCCAGCATTTTCTCCTGAATGTCATTCTGATGGATACGGACAGATCCTCCGCCCAGCTCTGTACCATTTAATACAATATCATATGCTTTTGCACGTACTGCGCCCGGATCAGAATCAATCTTATCCCAATCCTCATCCATCGGCATGGTAAAGGGATGGTGCATTGCCATAAAACGTCCTTCTTCTTCCGACCACTCCAGTAATGGGAACTCTGTTACCCACAGGAAGTTATATTGACCCTTATCCCGCAAGTTCAGTTCATTTCCAATTTCCAGACGTAAGGCTCCCAGTACATCCCATACAACCTTGTTCTTATCTGCTGCAAACAGCAATAAGTCTCCAGGTTCTCCTACCATGTTTTCTACCAGTGTTTTTAACTCTTCTTCTGTCATAAATTTTGCAAAAGAAGACTTATAGGTTCCGTCTTCGTTTACTGCAAGATATGCAAGACCTTTTGCTCCATATCCCTTGGCGAATTCTACCAGCTTATCTATTTTCTTACGCGGCATTGCTCCCTGTCCCTTGGCATTAATACCCCGGACAGAACCACCGTTTTCCAGCGCTCCGGTGAATACACCGAATCCGCATCCTTTTACTGTTTCTGATACATTTACAAGTTCCATTCCAAAACGAGTATCCGGCTTATCAGAACCATAACGATCCATGGCCTCCTGCCAAGTGATTCTTGGAAGGGGAAGCTGTACATCGATTCCAATTGCTTCTTTAAATACATATTGCAAAAGACGTTCATTTACTTCCAGAACATCGTCCACATCTACAAAGGAAAGCTCCATATCTGCCTGGGTAAACTCCGGCTGACGGTCTGCACGTAAATCTTCATCTCGGAAACACCTTGCAATTTGGAAGTAACGGTCATAACCGGAACACATCAGAAGCTGCTTAAATAACTGGGGTGACTGTGGCAGTGCATAGAAGTTACCCGGATGCACACGGCTTGGAACCAGATAGTCTCTTGCTCCCTCCGGTGTTGATTTGGTAAGCATCGGAGTTTCAATCTCCAGAAATCCTTCCTGCTCCATAAATTTACGCAGCAACATGGATACTTTGCTCTTCATTATAATATTTCTCTGCAAATCCGGTCTTCTTAAATCCAGATAACGGTAACGAAGCCGTAATTCCTCTTTTGTCTGGGAATCTTCTTCGATTGGAAATGGCGGTGTTTCTGATTCAGATAATACACGGATACTTTCTGCAATTACTTCAATATCTCCGGTCTTCAAATTCTCATTTACTGCAGCACTTCTTTTCTGTACAGTTCCGGTTACTGCTATGACGAATTCATTTCTTAAGGTTTCTGCTTTTGCAAATCCTTCGCTTCCAACCTTTGGTTCATCAAATACAAGCTGTAAAATTCCGGAACGGTCTCTTAAATCTATAAAAATCAGACTTCCTAAATTTCTTCTTTTCTGTACCCATCCCATAATGGTTACGGTTTCACCAATATTTCCATTGGATACCTCAGTACATCTATGGGTCCTGTGCAATCCCTTCATGGATTCTGCCATGATATTTCCTCCTTTTATCTAAAAAACTCTACGAATTCCATATAGCCTTCTTTGTTCAGTTGTTCCTTCTGGAACTTTTTATTCTTATTCATACGGGCTACCAGTACCTGAACACCATTTTTACGTTCCTCCTGTGCCTGTGCAATTACATCACAAAGCTTGTCTCCCGGATATCCTTTTTCTATTAAATAAGCCTTTTTCTTTGCCTGATCCGGAATCTTAAATCCGCTTTCCATCAGCAGTAAGATGATTCGCTCAAATCCGATGGAAAATCCGCATGCCGGTACATCTTTCCCGGTAAAGTTTCCAATCATCTTATCGTAGCGGCCGCCGCCTCCACAGCTTCCGCCAAATTCCGGCATAGCAATTTCAAAAATTGTTCCAGTATAGTAAGACATTCCACGCACCAGTGTGGGATCAAATACCAGTTCAAATTCTGCCGCTTTGGTAGCAGTTACGCTGGATATGATTTCCTGCAAATCCTGTTCCAGTTCTGTTTCCATAAAGCCTTTCAGTTCCCCTGCCAGATAAGCAAGACCGTCTTCTGCTTTTGCTACGCCTTGAAACAATCCCAGATACTTCTCTATGCTTTCCTGGGGAAAGCCTTCGTTGTTCAGTTCCTTTGCTACTCCATCCAGTCCAATCTTATCCATTTTATCCAGAATAATAAATACCGTATCGTAAGAGTCTTCTGAAAATCCGCTGTAAGCTGCCATAGCTTTCAGAATTCTTCTTTCATTTATACGAATTTGAAAATTTTTGAAGCCTAACTTACCAAGGGTTGTGGTTGTTGCAAGAATCAATTCAATTTCTGCCAGATTGCTTGGCTCACCCAGAATATCTATGTCACACTGGGTAAACTGGCGATAACGTCCTCTCTGTGGACGATCTGCACGCCATACACTTCCAATCTGCAATGCTTTGAACGGAGTTGGTAGATTATTGGCATTATTGGAATAAAATCTTGTAAGAGGTACTGTCAAATCATAACGCATTCCAAAGTCCACTACATCGGTTTCTGTCTGAGCTGTCTCCAGATTTAACTTTTCTCCTCTTTTTAATACTTTAAAAATTAGTTTTTCATTTTCTCCACCCTGCTTACTGCTTAAATTTGCAATATTTTCCATACAAGGGGTTTCAATGGGGGTAAACCCAAAGCTTCGATATGTTTCCTTAATCACGTCTATCACGTAATCACGAATCTGCATTTCCTCCGGCAAAATATCTTTCATTCCGTTTACTGGCTTTTTCGCTAATGCCATAACTGTTCCTCCATCCTTTTAATTCATAAATAATGCAAAGCTTTCACGCTTTCTTTCTATCATCTCATCAATCCGCTCCAGATAATTATTAATATCCTTCACATTTTCCCCCCGCACAATGCGCTTTCCCTGTTCTGTTACATATTTGGTAAACGCTCCTGCACCAAGTGCTATTATAGACTGTTTTTCTTCCATAATCAAGATATTGTAGATTCCGGCTTTTCCCGGTTTTGCATATCCTACATTTTCAAAATTTCCCGCCATATTCTTCTGTCGATAAAGATAATAAGGCTCCATATCCATTTCCCCGGCGTATTCTGCTGTCATATCTATAATTTCCCAGCTATTATGAATATGCATATCAACATGTTCATCCTGAAACATCCGAAGTCTTGCGGCACGCTTGATTGCAAGAGAATGTATGGTAAGATTATCGGGATTCAACTTCTTTATCTGCTCCATGGTCTCACGGACATCTTCTATCTTTTCTTCTGGGAGTCCTACAATCAAATCCATATTGATATTATCAAATCCCAGTTCTCTCGCAAGATAAAAGCTGTCTACAGCCTGTTGTACGGTATGGTGTCTGCCAATATAGTCCAGAGTTTCCTGCTTCATGGTCTGGGGATTAATAGAAATTCTGGTGATATTATGTCTGCGCAGTACCAGAAGTTTCTCTCTGGTGATACTATCCGGTCTTCCCGCTTCTACGGTATATTCCAAAAGTCCTGAAAAATCAAAGCTGTTCTCTATCTTAGTCAGCAGTCTGTCCAGCTGCTCTGCTGTTAATGTAGTGGGGGTTCCGCCGCCGATATAAATCGTGTTCAACACCTTATCCCGGCAAGCTTCTGAGGTAAAATCAATCTCTTTTTCCAGCGCATCCAGATATTCCTCTACCCTGTCCTCCCATAAACCGATGGGGGATGATGAGAAGGAACAGTATAGACAAATACTTGGACAAAATGGAATTCCAACATAAAGGCTGTATCCCTTTTCATAGTCAATCTTCTTTAACAATTCCAGTTCTCTGGCGGCAATATCAACACTTAAGGCTGCTTTTTGATTGGAACTGTAATAGGTCTCTTTCATATAGCGATAGACTTCATCCTTCGTTTTTCCTGCCTCCAGCATTGCCATTGGAATCTTAACAGGCCGTATTCCGGTCAGTGTACCCCAGGGCAATTCCTGTCCTGTGTATTCCTGCAGCATCCTGTAAAGAGACTTCTTCAACAGGTTCTTTGTTTCTTTTCGGTTAGAAAAATCAACGCAGGCAGTAGTTTCTGCCTGCTTTGTGTAACTCTCTTCTTCCGGCTTCCATAATTCAAACCGTATCTTATCCTCTGGATCTTTACTTTCTTCTCTGGAAATATAAGAAACCTCCATATGAAACAGAGGTGTGTTTTCTTCTTCCAGTTGTTTGATTTTTTCTTCATCCGCAAATATCTTGACATCTTCCTTTCCGAAAAATGCCTTTATCAGAGAATGTATATCATATTCAAAATTCGCTTCACTTAAACTGACAGTTATCATAAAATTCTCTTTCTATAAAAATGGATTATACATCTTCTCTGTACCGATGCTGGTTTCATCCATATGTCCCGGATATACTCTCACATCCTCCGGCAGTTCCATTAACTTTTCTCTGATTGAACGTACTAATACAGAACTGCTTCCTCCCGGAAAATCTGTTCTTCCTACTGACTGGCTAAACAGTGTGTCACCGCTAAACAGCATTTTCTGTTCCGGCAGATAATAGCAGCAGCCTCCCGGCGTATGTCCCGGTGTAAAAAGTACCTTAATACTGCATCCAATCAATTCCAGAATCTCGTTATCTTTTAAAAATACATCGGCATGAAAAGCCTCACCTGCTCCAAAGGATGCAGTCAGGTTCATGGTGGAACTTTTCAGCGTTTCTTTCTCTGCCTCATGGGCATACACTTTTATTCCAAACTCTTTTGCCAATGCCTTTGCCGCACCGGCATGATCCAGATGTCCGTGTGTCAGAAGCACTGCCACAGGGGCTAGCTGTTCTTTTCGCACGGCATCCGAAAGTGCCGGAGCATTATCACCCGGATCTACTATCAGCAGTTCCTTTGTTCCGGTATTGATTACAAAATAGCAGTTAGTGCCAAAGGCACTTACTACATAATTTTTCACCTTTATTTCTGTCATAGGATTAACCTCTCGTTCTTTCTATATCAATTACACTTTCCACCTGACGTATCTTATCCACCAGACTGTTGAGTTCTTCCCTTCCCTTTGTTCCAAAGGACATGGTTATGGTTGCAATTCCCTGTTTACTGGTAGAGGAATGAATACCATTGATATCGATCTGGCGCTCTGTAAATATCTTAGTAATATCCACGAGGAGTCCCGTACGGTTATTACCATATATCTTGATTTCCGCCATATAACGTCCGTTTTCACCTTCCGAATTCTGCCATTCCGCATCAATCAGGCGAACTCTATCTATATCTGAAAGATTAATGACATTAATACAATCGGTACGGTGAATCGAAATTCCTCTTCCCCTGGTGACAAATCCTATAATCTCATCTCCCGGCACTGGTGCACAACAACGTGAAAAACGTACTGCCACATCGTCAATTCCTTTTACTACAATTCCGCTCTTTGACTTGCTTTTTCCGCTTTTCTCCTTTCCTACCGCTGGTCCTGCTACATGGCTTTCACTTCCAATACTTTCAAGAATTTCCTCATCCGTGATGGGTGCCTTATGATCCATCTGATAGTATTCCTGCATCTTATTGACAATCTGGCCTTCCTTCAGACCTCCATGCCCTACTGCCGCCAATGCGGATTCCCAGTCACGGAATCCGTATTTACGCATAATACGATTCTGGTATTTCGGATGATTCAAATCTGACCAGGTAATTCCTTTGGATTTACAATATTGAAGGATTACATCTTTTCCTTTGGAAATATTCTCTTCTTTGAATTCACTTCGGAACCATTGATTAATCTTATTCTTTGCCTGAGTACTCTTTACAATATTGAGCCAGTCACGGCTTGGGCCTTTGGAGTTTTGTGAAGTCAGTATCTCAATACGATCACCGTTTTGAATCACATAATCAATATTGACCAGTTTACCATTTACTTTCGCTCCAATCATCTTATTACCAACAGCGGAATGAATGCTGTAGGCAAAATCAATGGGATTGGAACCGTTTGGAAGGTTTTTCACATCTCCGGATGGGGTGAAACAAAACACGGTATCTGAAAATAAATCTAAATCACTTTTCAGCAGGCTCATAAATTCCCGGTTATCAGACATATCCTTCTGCCATTCCAGAATCTGACGCAGCCAGCTTAATTTCTCTTCTTCCTGATTTTTTTCGGAAGTTTTACTTCCACTGGATGCTTCTTTGTATTTCCAGTGTGCTGCAATACCAAATTCCGCAGTACGGTGCATTTCAAGGGTACGAATCTGTATCTCAAAAGGCTGACCGGTAGGTCCTATCAATGTAGTATGCAGTGCCTGGTACATATTAGGCTTGGGCATAGCAATATAATCTTTAAAACGCCCGGGAATGGGTTTATACATCTCATGAATCACACCAAGAGCTGCATAACAGTCTTTTACTGAATTTACAATAATACGAATGGCAAACA
>CAZUKR010000105.1:0-9233 GCA_964620885.1 uncultured Eubacterium sp. | reverse complement strand
TTTTGTTTTATAACGAAGATTCCGTAATCATCGCGGTTGCAGAGCCATTCCAGTTTTGTTATAATCGGACTAATAAAAGGACAAGGGGAAATGACATGAGAAGTGAAAAGGAAGAAATTGTTATCGAAGAATTCAAGTCTAGTAAATCTGGTGAAGAACAAATTTCCAGAGGATATCAGAACTATGTAATTCCAGGAATATTTTGCCTTGTTTTTCTGGTGGCGGTTTTGGTTGGAATGTTTGTGCTGAAAATACCCGTGGTTCTAATATGTGTGATTCTGGTATTGGAATCAGTAATTGGAATATGTCTTCATCATATGCCTATATGGGTACATGGACTGGAAATGCTGATAAGCATTGTTGCCGGTATTATTTTTGGGCAGACAGTATTTATGATTATTGCAGCACTTATATATATTGCAGCAGTTTTAGCGCTGCATTTTATGGATATTCAGGAAGTATAGAAAATGAAACATCAGGTAAATGTCTATTATGTCTATTGTCCAAGATCCTTATGTCCCGTGGAAAGCTATCGGAAATATCAACAGAAGCTGGCAGAAGAGATTTTGGATTATGGTTTGAAAAATATGTTTAGCATAGAAGGTACGGAGAAGATAATTGCAAAAGGAAGATATGGGAAGCCATATCTTAAGGGAATGGAGCAGTATCAATATAATATCAGTAATACAGAGGGAATGGTAGTTTGTGCCTTATCAGATGTATGTATTGGTGTTGATGTGGAAAGGAAAAAACCTTTTCGGAGCGGGATATTGCGTAAGTGTGCCACTTTAGATGAAACTGCATATATTATGGAGACAGAAGAGGAGGGCATACAGGAAGAACGTTTTTTTCAGCTTTGGACGTTAAAAGAGAGTTATATTAAGATGACCGGAGAAGGAATGCGGACTCCATTACAGGAAGTAGCATTTATATTTGCAGAAGATGGAGGGATAAGCTGTAGTAAGAAGGGGAAATTTTATCAAAGACAGCAGCGGGAGTATTGGATTTCGCTATGTGCGGAAGAAGAAGTTGAAGTGAACTGGTATCAGCTTGAAGGATAAAGTGTTTGAAACGATATAATAAATAGGAAAGAATATGGGGAAGAAAAGTATATGACGTTAAAGGAATTTGTGGAGAAGCATAAAAATGATGAAAAAGGATACTGTCCATGTATTATAGACTGGCAGGGGGAGGTATATGAGTGTCCCCAGGGACATTTGAATGCATTGCTGGATTTGGTGGGAAAGCGGGAATTCCTGGCAGAAATAGAGCAGAATGTCTCTCCTTTGTTTTATATGATATTAAAGACAAGGGCAGTGGTAGTGGATTATGAGAATCAGGTGTACAGCGAAGAACTCAGTATGAAGCAGAGATATGCCCTGATTGATTTGGGTGAAAATGGGCTTATATCAGTTAATCTAAAAAATATACATAAAAATATCAATTTGTAGTATGAAATGATAAAGAATGAAACTGGGATTGCTGGGAAATAAATTCAATAAAAGAAAATTGAATTTATTTCCCAACAATCCCAGTTTGCGATTAATGGTGCGGTAAAATTGTTAATAAGAAATAGTTTCCTGTATTTTTTTGATAAAAAGATCTGCCGCTTTAGAAAAAACCTGGTATTTCTTCCAGACAATATCTAACTTAGCCTCAAGCCTTGGGGATAAGGGCCTAAAACATAGATTACTTTCTAAAGAGGTGTTTACTAATTTATCCAGACATAAGGCGTACCCCATACCTTCATCAACCATGAGAGATGCATTGTAAACTAGATTATAGTTGCAGATAATATTAAGTTTTTCATAGTCTGTTTTAAACCATTGGCTAATTTCCCTATCTACCAATGTCTGCCTAGAGCATATTAGAGGAACATTACATAAATCTTTTGGTTTGATTTCAGCAAGTGAAGCAAGTTCACTATCCTTTCTCATCAATACGCCCCATGTATCCGTTGCAGGGAGACGAAGATAATTATATTTTTTAAGGTCAGCGGGTTCGATTAGAACTCCAAAATCAAGAAGTCCTTTATCAAGACGTTCTGTTACATCATCTGCATTACCACTGTATAAATGATACCGAATACCGGGATAATCTTTGTGTATATCTTTGGCAGCTTTCGCAATAATCCTCATAGCATCCGTCTCTCCGCCACCGATATAAATATCTCCATTAATAATTTCATCGTCAGCTTGAAGTTCCATTTCTGTTTTTTCCACTAAAGAAACTATTTCCTCAGCTCTTTTTCTTAAAAACATTCCTTCTTCCGTAAGAGTTATTTTACGATTTCCCCGTATAAATAATTTTTTCCCCAGTTCTTTTTCTAAATCCATCATTTGACGTGAAAGTGTAGGCTGTGTCACGTGTAAAAAACTTGCAGCTCCAGAAATACTTTGTTTTCTGGTAACTGTTAGAAAATACTTTAGTACCCTCAATTCCATGTCAATACCTCCTGTTCTTTCCTTTGGATTATACATAAAAGTGATATACCTGTAAAGCATACCTGGATATTCAATATAACAATTTGATATATCTTATTTTATCATATATAGTAAAAGTAACCTAGTGAAGGGACAAAGGATAAGTTATATAAAAGAGGAGAATGAAATGAGCAAAAATATTTTAATTATATCTACAAGTCCACGTAGAGGAGGAAATTCTGAAACTTTAGCAGATGAATTTATGCGTGGAGCAAATGATGCAGGGCATCAGGTAGAAAAAGTGTGTCTATATGATAAGAGTATTAATTTCTGTAAAGGATGTTTGGCATGCCAGACAACAATGCAATGTGTGATAAAAGATGATATAAGTACAATTGTAGAGCGGATGAAGAACTTCGATGTACTGGTATTTGCTACACCAATCTATTTCTATGAAATGAGCGGACAAATGAAAACATTTTTAGACAGAACCAATCCATTATATCCTTCTGAATATAAATTTAGAGATATTTACTTATTAGCATCTGCAGCAGATGGGCATGAATATGCTATGGATGGAGCAGTAAAAGGACTTGAGGGCTGGGTAGATTGCTTTGAGCATACTAAAATTTCGGGAATTATTCGAGCTTTGAATGTAGGCGATAAGAAGGATATCCGAGAACATAAATCAATACTAAAGGATGCTTACGAAATGGGTAAAAATTGCTAAGTCTAAATATGCGGATATGAGGGAGAGATAATGATAGATACTAGTAATCAGAATGAATTATGTTCTATGATTGAATGTTTAACAGATATAGGGTGTGACAATGAGGTTATTCAAAAATACATGGATTATCAGAAAGCAGGTGAAGTTGAAAAGCAAGAAAAAATTCTAATAAAACACAGACATGTACTATTAAATAAGCTTCATAAGTATCAGAAGCAAATTGATTGTCTGGATTATATCCTTTATAAATTAAAAAAACTAGTAGGTTCAGGAGATAAGACATATGGAGCTTAAACAATATTTGGAACATCTTAATCAAGGAGAAATGGTTACTGGAAATTCAGATATTCATAAATTTATGACAAAACTTAGTCAGGAAGCAATGAAAATAACCATTAAATTAAATAGCTTATACCATGAACCGGAAGAAATCCGTTCTCTATTTTCAGAATTAATTGCCAAGCCTGTAGATGAATCATTTTCGTTATTTCCACCCTTTTATACAGACTGTGGAAAGAATATATCTATAGGGAAAAATATTTTTATTAATAGTGGATGTCACTTTCAGGATCAAGGTGGTATTACAATTGGCGATGGGGTGTTGATTGGTCATAATGTGGTGCTCGCAACACTTAATCATGATTTTGAACCAGGCAGACGAAAATCCATGCATCCTGCCCCTATTACAATTGAAGAAAATGTTTGGATTGGATCTAACGTTACTGTTGTTCCAGGAGTTACGATTGGGGCTAATGCTGTTATTGCAGCAGGAGCAGTTGTAACAAAAGATATACCTCGAAATACAGTAGCAGGTGGTATTCCTGCAAAAGTCATAAAACATATATTAAAGGAATAAAAACGATATAAAAATGAAGAGGAGAACAAATCTATGTTAGGAAAATTTAGTTACTCAAACCCCACCAAGCTTTACTTTGGAGAAAATTCTTTGGAATATCTACAGGAAGAACTATCAAATTATGGAAAAAATGTATTGCTGGTTTATGGCGGTAGTTCTATTAAGAAAAACGGTATCTACAATAGAGTGGTTGAGATTTTGAAAGCCTGTGGCAAAGAAATTATTGAGGATGCAGGCGTAATGCCGAATCCTACTGTTGAGAAATTATATGAGGGATGCGAACGGGCAAAAAAGGGAAATGTAGATATTCCCTAAGTTTTCCATTCTCAATCCAACGTTTACTTTTACAGTACCGAAATACCAAATGGTTTCAGGATTTTTTGACATTATGTCCCATATTTTAGAACAGTATTTTTCAGGTGAAGATGATAATACCTCCGATTATATCATGGAAGGTTTGCTAAGATCTTTAATTTACAGTTCAAAGATTGCTGTTCAAAATCCATCAGATTATGAAGCGCGAAGTAATATTATGTGGATTGCAACATGGGCATTGAATACACTTGTGGCAAAGGGAAAAACTACCGATTGGATGGTTCATATGATTGGACAGTCTATCGGTGCACATACAGATGCCACACATGGTATGACCCTATCTGCCATCTCCATGGCGTATTATAGATTTATTATGCCTTTTGGACTGGAGAAGTTCAAACGGTATGCAATTAATGTGTGGGGTGTACAGTCCGATGGTAAAACAGATGTTCAGATTGCTGAGGAAGGTCTTTCCTGTATAGAGGCGTATATGCTGGAGCTTGGATTAGTTATGAGCGTGAAAGAGCTGGGTGTTACCGAAAATATGCTTAATGGAGTCGCAGACGGAACGTTTATAATGGAGGGTGGTTACAAGGTTTTGTCCCATGATGAAATTGTAACAATATTAAAGAATAGCATCATCTAGTCTCTCAAATATAGGCAAAGCACCTAGGAATATTTTTCCTAAGTGCTTTCTCTGCTGGTAATAGACTTTTATAGTTATGATTGGGGCGAATGAAACATACCCTTATCAAATTCAGGATTAAAGTGGTAATAGTTATTAGAATTCAGCCTATCTTTTGTTTTCTCTAATGCTTCTCCAAATCTTTGAAAATGCACGATTTCTCTTGCTCTTAAAAATTTGAGGGGCTCTTGGATATCCACATCTGGAATCATTCGTAAAAGGTTGTCATAGACTGTTCTTGCTTTTTGCTCTGCAGCCAGATTTTCAAATAAGTCCGTAATAGGGTCACCCTTTGACTGGAATTCAATTGCAGAAAAAGGAAGTCCTGCTGCTGCCTGAGGCCAAAGTGCTGTTGTATGGTCAATATAATAAGCGTCAAAACCATTGGCTTTTATCTCTTCAAGCGTCAAATTCTTGGTAAGCTGGTATACCATAGAGCAAATGATTTCCATATGATTTAATTCTTCCGTTCCAATATCTGTAAGAAGGCCGCCAACTTCCTTTAGTGGCATGGTATAACGCTGGGCAAGATAACGCATAGAAGCAGAGAGTTCCCCATCAGGTCCTCCATATTGACTTATTATCATCTGTGCCGTCTTTGCACAGGTTTTATTTATTTTAACCGGATACTGTAATCGCTTCTCATAGTTCCACATTACACACACGCTCCTTCCCAAGGTATGGGTCCTTGCTGCCAACAGAATCCGTTTTGATTTTCATCACAATCTAGGATACAATCTCTTGTTAGTGGGTAATATCTCCTTGAAAAGTCCTTCTTTATTTCATCTCTTTTTTTACTAGTTTCTTTATAGAGGTTTAATGCATTTTGATCTTCTGCATGTGTATCTAAATATAAGGTTAGATCATCTAAGATGAAGCTAACCTCATTAAGTTCTGCCATTAAGCGTTCTCTATCCTCTTTTTGAACAGTGTTGGGAGAGGAATCTTGAGGTGTAGGTGCTGTATCTGCAGCAAAAAATGGTTTGTTTAAGTCTTTAAAAATAGTTCCTATTTTCAAGGCTTCATTCTGTGTATAGAGTTCGCCCCAGGTTTGACATGGTACGCTGGCAATACCTAAATTTTTATTTTCCATAATTAATTAGTTCTCCTTTCCATTTGATATGTTTAGTATACCCAGATTCAAATGCATTCATTTGACCAGTATTTAGTATTAATAGGGTAATAAAACAATCATATAGAAAAGAAATTTTTAAAAAAACTAATTTATTTCCCGTTTAAAAACAGCTATCACTTTGCGGGTAGCGCCATAAGATGCGTTTGTTCCAAGGATTTCAACTAGCTCCCACCCTTCTTGTCCCAGTATATTTAGCTGGTGTGACATTTCATCCATTTCAATAATTCCGCCTGTCAATCCTTTGACATCGATATTTAACAATTTGTATTCATATTTTTTCATGTATAAGTCCCCCTGACTATTTCATAAATTTTTGTTTGGCTCAATTATATCATGTTTTATTTGTTCTGAAAACTGTGCCATAACAATAAAAGGGGGTGTGGAAATTCAATTTTCTTTTTATGTATATGGGGTTATCGGGAAATTTAATTATCTTTATATATATACTAGATAGGGGAATCACGTTCTATGTGATTCCCCTATCTAGTATCGTGAGGAGTCATTGGCTTAATTTTCCGACGACTTCTTTGTTATTAATAATGTTTCAAACAGACTTTTTCCATGAAGGCAATGGCCTGATAGAGTGCAATGGCTATAATGCACAAAATGAAGATACTCATAATAACCCAATCCAGTTTAAAAACCTGACTTCCATAAATAATAAGATAGCCAAGGCCAGCCCGGGCGGCAATAAATTCACCAATAATAACACCAACAAGACAAAGGCCAATATTGACTTTCATAATGGAGAAGACAGCAGGAAGGTTGGAGGGAAGTACAACCTTAGTAAGCACATGAAGCTTTTTACCTCCAAGGGTATAAATAAGTTTTATTTCCTCCTGATCCACAGATTGAAAGCTGGTATATAGGCTTAAGATAGAGCCAAATATGGCTACAGACATACCCGTAATAATAATGGTATTATAATTGGCTCCCAGCCATACAATTAAGAGGGGAGCCAGGGCAGATTTAGGCAGACTGTTTAGAACTACAAGATAAGGCTCCAGTGTTTCGGAAATGTGTTTGTTAAACCATAATATAATAGTTGTAAGAACAGCACATATAATCACAAGAAAGAAGCTTACCAGTGTTTCGAAAAGTGTAATTCCTATATTAGTGAAAAGGGAATGGTCTAATACCATTCCGTAAGCACAGAAAAAAATCTTGGTGGGACTACTGAAAATAAAGGAATCAATTAACCCAGTTTGGGCTGCCGTTTCCCAGAGTCCAAGAAATAAAATAAAAATGCACAGTCGGCTGACTGTGATAGTTCGTTTGTGTCTTTTTTGAGCCAGCAGGAAATTCTGTTGTGCAGCAGAAGTATTAGTCATCTGAATTCAACTCCTTCCATATAGTATTAAAGTAATCTTTAAATTCCGGGGCATTACGCCGCTGTAAAGGAGTGAGAGGACCCGGAAAATCAATAGGGACTATATTTTGTATCGTTGCCGGACGCTTGCTTAGAATCACCACCTGATCGCCGAGGCTGACCGCTTCCGATAAATCATGAGTAACCAGAATCGCAGTTTTCTGTTCTTTTTTTATAATGGAGCCGATATCGTCTCCTACCGTAAGTCTTGTCTGATAGTCGAGGGCAGAAAAAGGTTCGTCCAGAAGAAGTAATTCCGGATCAAGTGCAAGGGTACGGATTAAAGCGGCTCGCTGACGCATACCGCCGGACAGCTGGGATGGTCTGGCATCTTTAAATTTATATAGTCCATACAGTTTCAGCATATCCATAACTTTTTCTTTGGATTCGGGTGTGAGACGGTTCTGGATTTCCAATCCAAGAAGTACATTTTTTTCAATGGTGCGCCATTCAAACAGATGGTCGCGCTGCAACATATATCCGATGGTTCCGCTGCCTTTTTTAAATAGCTTCTGACCATAAAGCAGAATAGAGCCATGTTCTGGTTCCAGCAGTCCCGCAAGCAGGGAAAGCAGAGTGGATTTGCCGCAGCCGCTGGGACCAACAATACTTAAAAAGTCACCTTTGTGAACGGTAAAATTTATATTAGATAAAGCAGGAGTTTCTCCCTGCATGGTATGATAGGAGTAGCTTACATGGCTAATTTCCATAAGTTTTTCCATTGTATTCCTCCTTATATTATTATAGAATATTGTATGTGGTAAATGGGTGAATGTGATATAATATAGCTTTGCGAATAAGTAATATTCGAAAAAACAAAAATTAAGGGATAATTATGAAAAAGAGAAAGAAAATGCATAGGGTAAAATGGGCATTACTTCTGACCATGTGTCTGGTAATTTTGGGATTCGTTTTAGGAAAAGAAAAAACTCCTGAATTACAGAAAGAAGTGAAAGAGACCAATACAGAACCAAAGCAGAAGAGCTGGGAACATAATACAGTTCCGGTTATGGATACTGTTTTACCTCAGAAAGCAGGAGATATTATTAATACAGCAGTACTGGATGCAGAAGGGGCAGAAGGCTTTTTCTACAGTGCTGATTTGTCTGATGAGGTATTGCACCGGATACAAGGGGTATCCTATCAGGAAAATGATAATATTTCCACGACAGAATTAAGATATTTAAGGGTTTTATACTATGGGTTTGACGGAGAAACCCATATCGGAGAATTGATTGTCAATCAGAAGATAGAAACCGATATTCTTGAGATTATGAGAGAGCTCTATGAACAAAAATATCCCATTGAAAAAATGGTATTGGTGGATGAATACGGAGCAGAGGATGAGAAATCTATGGAGGACAATAATTCGTCGGCCTTTAATTATCGTGTAATTGCCGGCAGCAGTAAATTGTCTAAGCATAGTCAGGGGCTTGCCATAGATATTAATCCCAGGTTTAATCCCTGTGTCAGAACCAGTAACGGTGAGCTTACGGTAGAACCGTCAAATGGCATGGAATATGCGGATCGTACCAGAGAATTTGAACATAAGATAACAGAAACGGATTTATGTTACCAGCTTTTTACAGCTCATGGGTTTCAATGGGGAGGAAGCTGGAACTCCCTGAAAGATTATCAGCATTTTGAAAAGAAATAGTCTATGAACGGTGTCAGGATAAATATTGCATTTTTTTAGGGAATAATGTAAAATAAAAATACC